>NZ_JBFUGA010000110.1:0-19416 GCF_056403155.1 Methylobacterium sp. P3_A11 | reverse complement strand
GTGTCGTCACCCTTGCCGCCGTAGAGGTGGTCGTTGCCGGCCCCGCCCTGGATGGTGTCGTTGCCCTTGCCGCCGTAGACGGTGTCGTCACCCTTGCCGCCGTAGAGGTGGTCGTTGCCGGCCCCGCCGTAGATGGTGTCGTTACCCTTGCCACCGTAGACGGTGTCGTTGCCACCGCCGCCGTAGACGGTGTCGTTGCCACCGCCACCGTAGATGGTGTCGTTGCCTTCGCCGCCGTAGATGGTGTCGTTGCCAGGGGTGCCGTAGATCTTAGCCATGTCCGTTACTCCGTCATTTGTGGGGCGATGCCTCGCCGCCCAATGGTTTCTCTATGGATCGCGCAGTTTTTTCTGCGCTATGCGAGACTTGATCCGGAGGGTTCCCCGTCGAAGTCGAATTCGTTTTACGATGACGTCGGGGCGGATACCGTGATGAAGATCACAATGGACCGCTCGGCGACTGAGTGGAGGATCATTCCCGGCCTCCCTGCGTGTCGCCGGATCGAGCCTCGGCCTCTTGAGCCCGGTACCATCCGGCTGCCTCGCCTTCAGCGCCGCTCAAAGGAGTTCTTCTCAAGGGTCCGGTCGACGGACGCCCAGATGATGCATGTCGAGCCGCACGATCCCCGCAAGGAGCGTCCAGGCATCGACGTCGACGCCGCATCCCGTCTGCGTCCCGCCTTTACCAGATGTGAATTTCTGCATCGCTAAATTTGCATTCTACTGCGAATGCCTTTCAACGTGATCTAATTATGCGGCAATTATGGCGAAATAATCAGTAATTATAGCGATAAAGATCCGGTCAGGCGCGTGTTTCCCGTTGTGCCCGCCGCTCGGCCGATGCAGCAGTCTCTCAATCGACCGCTCTGCCGTCGACCCGTACTGATTCACTGGCCCTCGCCTCGGAAGCCTCCAGGCGGGGCGGCGGGCATTGCAATCGCTCCGGACCCTCGAGCCGTCTTCCCGTTCCGTAGCCCGACCCGCCGTCCCGTTTTCCGTTCTGGACAGGTCTCGATCGGCGCGGAGGCAATCCGAAGTGTCGAGAGATGTCGGCACCGCGAGGACAGGCGCGCGATCGCTGGTTCGACGCAGGTCGCCGTCACCATAGACCGATGCCGCGGCCGCCGCGTGGCTCAGCCGACACCGCCCCTCGACAGCAGGGCGCGGCCTTCGGACGGCGCGCCGCCGGGCCGGACATCACGGCCGCCCTCCCGACCGTGCCCTCGCCAAAAAGGAGCGGGCAGCCCGGATCACCGGACCACCCGCTCAGAGGACCTTCCAAGGCGGCCTCGTCGCATCCCCGCTTCTTCGCCGGAAGCCGGACGATGTCAGGCGCTCTCCTTCACGATGTGCATCGGCGGATGGTGCGCCGTCGTGCGGCCAGGACCGGCATCGGGCCGCGCGCTCTTCACCTCGCCGCCTGACTGGCCTCGAATCTTGCGGAGCACTTCGTCTTTGGTCCCGAAGGCCGCGACCTGTCCGGCCTCGATCGTCAGCATCAGGTCGACGGCAGTCAGTGCACTCATCCGGTGGGCCACGATGATGACGATGCCGCCGCGAGCCCGGACGCTGAGAATCGCTCGGGTCAAGGCCGCGTCTCCCTCGCCATCGAGGTTGGCGTTCGGTTCATCGAGGACGAGGAGGAAAGGCGAGCCGAACAGGGCGCGGGCGAGGCCGATGCGCTGCCGTTGGCCGCCCGACAGGCCCGTGCCACCGTCGCCCAACACCGTATCATAGCCCTCCGGCAGGCTTTCGATCAGCTGGTTGACCCCCGCCTGTCGCGCGGCCTCTTCGATTTCGGCACGGTCCGCGTGGGGCGCGAAGCGGGCGATGTTCTCCGCCACCGTGCCGGCGAAGAGCGAGACTTCCTGCGGAAGGTATCCGACGTGGCGTCCGAAATCCGCGGCCTGCCACTGGGAGATCGGCACACTATCGAGCCAGACCGTTCCTCGGGCCAGAGGCAGGATGCCGACAAGCGCCCGGACCAGGGTCGACTTGCCGGATCCGCTCGGGCCGGTGACGGCGAGCGCTTGCCCCGCCTTCAGGCTGAACCGCACCTCCTTCACCGTGAGGCGCGTGCTTCCGGGGGGAGCCACACTCACGCCCTCCACCTTGAGCACCTGCACGGGCGCCGGCAGGGCAGAGGTGGGCCGCACGGCCGACGCCTTGGTGATCGCGTCGGCGAGCCGGCTCCAGCTCTGCTGCGCGGCGATGACCCCTTTCCAGTTCGCGATCGTCGCATCGAGCGGCGCCAGGGCGCGGCCGAGCAGGATCGACGAGGCGATGATGATGCCAGGCGAACTCTGGCCGCGGATCACCAGAAAGGCGCCGAGCGCCAAGACGCCCGACTGCAGCGCCATGCGGGCTGCCTTCGAGACAGCGCTCGAAGCGCCCGCGACGTCGCTCATGCGCTGCTGCGCCAGGAGGTACTGGGTGTGCGCATCGTGCCACCGGGCCGCAAAGTGGCCCTGCATGCCCATGGCGATCAGGACGTCGGCGTTGCGGCAACTGGCCTCCGTCACGCTGCTCCGGCGCTGACTGTGCTCGGTCGCGACTTTCGACGGGCCGCGCGTGAGGCGGTCTGCGACGAGGGTGATCACGACGAGGAGGACCGCTCCCAACACGGTGGCGAAGCCGATCAGGGGATGAAACAGGAAGCAGATGATGAAGTAGAGCGGCATCCAGGGCAGGTCGCAGAGTGCCGTCGGTGCCGAGCCTCCGAGGAAGCCGCGCACCTGATCGAGATCCCGCAGGGGCATCTGGCTGTTGGTGGCCGCCCCGGTTTCCAGAGGACCGCGCACCAGCGCCTCGAAGACGCGGGGGCTGAGGCATTCATCGAGGACGGCGCCGACCCGGCTCAGGATGCGGCCCCTGAGCGCCTCGAGGGCGCTCTGGAACGCGTAGAGCATCAAAGCCAGGAGGACGAGACCGACGAGGGACGGCACCGACCGGCTCGGGAGGACACGGTCGGAGATCAGCAACATGAAGAACGAGGCTGTCAGGTAAAGGATGTTGAGTAGTCCGCTGGTGACGATGAGGCTGGCCAGGGCCGAGCGGCAGCTCGACAGCGCCGCGCCGAGTTCGACGGAAGCCGGTTTCATCGCGCATCGCCCCTCTGTTGAATGGTCTGACCGAAGGTGCCTGGAAGCCCCGGGCTGTAGACTTCCGAAATCGAGCGGCCAGCCCGGCCCGCATGCCTCAATCTGCAATCGACGGGGCCGAGAATCCGTGAGCAGGCTCACACAGGCAGAATGTGACGCGTGTTTAGCCGGACCACGTGCGCGCCTGACCAGCCTCATCGAGTTGCGCTCAGGCGGCCATCGGGCACTTGGCGGCTGAACGCGTCGCCTTCCGGTCCGTGCGCGGAACGAGCAATTGTTCGGGCCGGCGTTTCTTGGCCCTTTCGAACAGCGCGTAGGTGCGATTCACGTAGTTCGTGACGCCGCTGATATCGTCGATGTAGCGCTGCACCTGTGGCGTGATCTCCGCCTCCACGAGGCGCGTCGCCTTCGAGGGATCAAGCGTGTCGAAGCGGACATAGAACCAGGGCTGGCCGCGGCGCAGGATCAGGTTCTTCGACGTATCGTGCCACTCGAAGGCCCACATCAAAGGGCGCGGCCAGATGTGGACCGGGAAGCGCCCGCTGATCAGCGTTCCTGGAAGTGAGTCGGATTGGTAGTCGAGAAACGGTGGCAGTTGGTTGATGTAGGCGACCTCGTCCGAGAGGAAGAGGTAGGGCGTGATGATCTGAAGGATCGGCCGCTTGGGGTGGCGCCACTCGGCCGGGTTCACGATGCTGACCATCTGACCGATGTGCTTGGGGCGGATCGTGCTGCGAGCGCCGTCCACATTCTCCAGGACCGGGTCGCGGCCCTCCGCCAAGTTGATGCGCAGATGGAGGTCGATGGGGCACCGGATCACGATGTGGCGGGCGTCGATATCAACCGCTGCCGGGCAGCCTTGGACCGATTTGGCTGACGCTGCCCGGCCGAGGTCTCGCCGGAACGGCTCCGGGTCGTCCCAGATGAGGGCCGCCTTGGTATCGGTGATGGTCCAGCCCACTTCGGTGACACGCTTGGACGGCTGCGCCCGGAGTTTCTTCTTCAGGAATTCGAACATGACCAGTCTCCTCGAGAAGGCTTCGGCGACCGCATCGCGGGGACGGGTTTGCGTCTGCCGCGTGTCGTAAGACCGGTATGAACCGTCCGTCCCGCGGTGGACTGTGATCGGGATCACGTCGGCTCCGCCGGTCTCCCGCGACCGGTGGGTCCCGGCTCTGCCGGGCTGTGCGGACGGGGGGCCTCGAGCCCGGCCGCCAGCAAAGGCAGACGGCTGCGCGATCCGGTCGGCAGGGCGCCTGTCCGGCGCACCGGCTTCGGTGATCTCGCTCACAGTCGCCGATCCGAAAGGGTGGAACATTCAGGGCCAGATCAGGAGCAGGCGAACTGCCCCTGAGGCCGCCGGATCCCCTCGAGAGGCCGCGTGCCGCTACCGCACAGGGAACCCGAGCGATGGAAGTCGAAACCCTCGAACGTCCCGCGTCCCTCAAGGTCTGGCACGAAGGAGCGGCACGCTTCCTCTCAAGGCATCCCAAGCGGTTCGACAGCCTGCGCGAAGCGATCGCCGCGGCGGCTGCCGTCCTGAGTCATCCCGATCGGCACCCCTGGATCGTCACTGCAGATGGCGACCTGCTGCCCCCGAACTGGATCCGCGGGAGCCTCAAGCGGGCCATTCCGGCCGGTCCTGGCAGCGGCGACGCCCGCGGCGGGGCGCGGGGCGATGTCGCCGGGAGTTTCAGCGCTTCGCCCGGGCAAGGCCGAGACATCCGTCTCGGATGCACCTGAGACCATCGAGCTGGGAATCTTGGAAAGCGAGCCGAACATGCCAGCGTTGCGCGTCTTCGCCTGCATCCTTGCCGCGACTCTCGGGTCGACGCGCGCAGGTGCCAATTCTCTCCAACTGCAGCTTCCGCTCGCCTGCGATCCGGGCCGAACCTGCTTCGTCCAGTACTATGTTGATCGCGACTCCGGTCCCGAGGCTCGCGACTTCACTGGCGGTTCACAGACCTACGATCGGCATGACGGCACAGACTTCCGCCTTACTTCATCCGTCACCGCGGCCGGACCGCTCGGCGCTGTTCGGGCGGCAGCTGCCGGCACTGTACTCCGCATCCGCATCGACGCCCCCGACGTCTCGGTTCGCGAGACTGGGATGGCGAAGGTAGCGGGCGCCGAATGCGGAAACGGTCTCGTCATCGCACATGCGAAATCATACGAGACCCAGTATTGCCATCTGGCGCAGGGCAGCGTGACGGTGCGACCCGGCGAAGCCGTGGCGGCCGGCCAAGTCATCGGTCATGTCGGCCTCTCCGGCGCAACGGAGTTTCCACATCTCCATTTCACCGTTCGCCTCGCCGGTCGGCCCGTTGACCCCTTCGCAATTGACGGTTCAGCGCATCCGGGCCGCCATGCGAGCCTCTGGGATGAAGCGGTCCGCGCAAGCCTTCACTACCGGGCCGGGACGGTCCTCAATTCCGGCTTCTCCGACGGACCCGTGACGATGGCCGCCGTCGAGGCCGAGGCTGCCGGTCCCCTCCGCGCTCGCGCTGAGACCCTGGTCGCCTGGGTCCGGGCGATCAGCCTGGAGGCCGGAGACGTGCAGCGTCTCGTCGTCCGGACTCCGGACGGACAGATCCTCGCTCAGAACCAGTTGCCGCCCCTCGCCAACCCGCGTGCGCAATCCCTGATCTTCACAGGGCGGCGGCGTCCGGCCGACGGCTTTCGCGCGGGAACCTACGAGGCAACCTTCGAGGTCGTCCGCGGCGGCCGGGTGGTCATCAATCACCGCTTCGTCGGGACGCTGCCCTAGCGCCTTGCCGGAATGGACCCCGATCCGCTGCGTGACCTGCCTCACGGACGCGCGGCGCCGCCGTGCGACAACATCTCTTCCAGTCGAGACCGCTCTGCAACCGCAGCGCCGGTCCGCCGCGCACCCGCCCGTCGCGTCGGGATGTCGTGCCCACGTCAAATCCCAGGAGGGGACCGGATGCCCACCGCCATTCCGATGCGCGTCACCGCAGAGCATGCATCGCCGCCCCTGGGTCATGCGTCCCGGGCGGCGATCCGGCGACAGGTCCGCTTCACGGCCCTGTTGGTTGCGACGCTCGTCGGCGGTGTCGGCGGGTGGGCGAGCTTCACGCAGATCGGCGGCGCAGTCATCGCGTCCGGAAGGCTCGTGGTCGAGAGCGACGTGAAGAAGGTTCAGCATCCAATCGGCGGGATCGTCGGCGAGTTGCGCGTGCGCGAAGGCGAGCACGTCAGGGCCGGCGACATCTTGGTCCGGCTGGACGAGACGCAGCCAAGGGCGATCCTCGACACTGTTCTCCGCGCGATGGACGCGCTCGCCGCCAAGCGGACGCGCGAGGAGTCGGAACGCGATGGCGACATCGCCCTCAACTTCCCCTCCGATCTCCAGGCCCGAGCTTCCTCGGACGACGCGGTCGCCCGCCTCATCGACAGCGAGACCCGCCTGTTCCTTGCGCGCAGTAAGGCACGGCAGGGTCGCAAGGCCCAGCTGCGCGAACGCATTGCCCAGCTCAGTCAAGAGATCGCAGGGATCAACGATCAGATGGCCGCGAAGTCGCGGGAAGTCTCCGCTGTGGATCAGGAGCTGAAGGGCATCCGCGAGCTTTGGCTTAAGAACCTGATCCAGCTCCCCCGCCTGACGTCCCTCGAGCGCGAAGCTGCGAGACTCGAAGGGGACCGCGGCCGATTCGCCGCCTCGATCGCGCAGACCAAGGGCAAGATCAACGAGGTCGAGCTGCAGATCATGCAGATCGACGAGGACATGCGGAACGAGGTGAGCAGGGACCTGACGGAGATTCGAAGCAAATGGTCGGAATACGAGGAGAAGCGGACGGCCGCCCTCGATCAGCTGAGACGAACCGATCTTCGGGCGCCACAGGATGGGGTCGTTCATCAGATGACGGTGCACACGGTGGGCGGCCTCGTGACTCCGAACGAACCCGCCATGCTGATTGTCCCCGAGTCAGACGAGCTGGCAGTCGAAGTTCGGGCGGAGCCGAAGGATATTGACCACGTGCAGATCGATCAGCTCGCGACTCTGCGCTTCTCGGCGCTCAATCAGCGCACGACACCGGAGATCAACGGGCTTGTGGATCGCGTAGCGGCGGACGTGACGCAGGACCCGAAGTCGGGCCTGAGCTTCTACAAGGTGCGTATCCGGGTCTCCGATGCCGAGCGCGCGCGCTTGGGTGAGATTCGTCTCGTGCCGGGCATGCCGGTCGACGCCTTTCTCAAGACCGGCGACCGCACGGTGCTGTCTTATCTGACGAAGCCGCTGATGGATCAGATCAGCAAAGCTTGGCGGGACCGATGAGTGGCTGTCGTCTCTTGCTTCGAGACGAATTGGCTTGCTCAGGAACGGAGGCTCCGAGCGGCGTACGGCTCAAACGCTGATGTCGACTACGCGTTCTTGCAACGCGCGGAGCTCCCGATCGTCCACTGGCGCTCGGGCGGCAGCGTCGTCGGACTTGGGCACCGGCATCGTGACGGTATACAGCCCCGCTCGGTGTTCGATCGCAGCTTCTGCTCTTGCTGATTGGATCATCTCCGTCGCCTTCACGGGTCCAACGGCGTTGATCGAGGTGGTGATCGTCATGGCTCGGATCTCCCTGCCGAGGAGCTGAGCACACACCTGATGATCGAACGATTTCGCCGATACGTTCAACTCGACGCTTCGGCAAGTCCAAGCCGAAACGCGGCCTGGCACCGCGTGCGTGATTTCACCCGAGGCGCCGCTTGGTCGAAACGCGACCAAACCCACGCTGGCCGACTCGATGGCAAGGTTCAGCAACCGGAGCTGGGCTTCTCGCAGATCGGACGCATGTCCCTGGGCCTGTCGGAGAGCGACAGCACCAACAGCGATCAGCGCGATTGGAACGATGACACTGACGGACATCGGACGCTCCTGGCGCGCTCACGATGTCCGCCTGAACCACAATTTGCCGCTTAGGCTCGTTCACGAATGGTCGTTATCTGGGCACCCGAGCATCCGGGCGTCGACGTCTTCGAGGGGCGTGCTGATCCGGTGGCAGCCGCAGCGTGACCTGACCGGCTGGCTTTGGACCGGGCTGATTGAGAGGATCAGCCAGGACCAGAGGAGTGGAACGCGCGGCGAGGTCAGAAGACGAGCGCGGAGCAGGTGGTACTGAAGCTGCGCCAGATCGAGGTGCAGACGGCCCAGGGCAAGAGCTTGGCGCTGGCGTGCAAAGAGGCGGAGATCTCCGAGCAAAGCTACTACCGCTGGCGCAAGGAGTACGGCGGCCTCCAGGTCGACCAGGCCAGGAAGATGCAGGACCTGGAGCGCGAAAACGCGCGGCTGCGCCGGCTCGTGGCTGACCTGTCCTTGGAAAAGCAGGTGTTGGCGGATGTCGCCTCGGGAAACTTATAGCCCCCGAGGGACGCCGGCAGGCGGTGGATGGCATCCGGGAGAAGTACGGCCTCTCGGAACGTCGCGCCTGCCGGATCGTCGGCCAGCACCGAGGCACGCGGCGCTACGTGCCCACACTGCCGGCCGACGAGGATGCGCTGACCCAGGCCATCATCGCCCTGGCGTCCGAGTACGGGCGCTCTGGCTACCGCCGTGTCACGGCTCTGCTGCAGGCAGACGGCTGGCGGGAGGGCGAGGACCGGGTTCAGCGTATCTGGCGTCGCGAGGGGTTGAAGATCCCGCAAAGGCACCGACCACGCAGCCGGCTTTGGCTGAACGACGGCTCGTGCGTGCGGCTGCGTCCGCTCTACCGCAATCACGTCTGGAGCTTCGACTTCGTGCAGGCTCAGACCCACGACGGTCGGAGCCTGCGCATCCTAACGCTGATCGACGAGCATAGCTGGACGTGCCTGGCGCTGAAGGTGGCGCGGCGGATCAACGGCATGGGTCTGATTGAGGCGCTGGCCGACGCCATGTGCCTTCATGGCATCCCGAAGCACATCCGCTGCGACAACGGCCCTGAGGTGATCTCAAAGGCGCTGCGCAAATCGGCTGCGAAGACCGGCCCGCAGATTCACAGAGCATTTCACACAGACGGCCAGACCAACTATGATAGTAGGAGGCAAAAAAGTCGAGTGCACAGAACGTATTGTGTAGTGCGCTTTTGTCTACTTTGTCTCGTGGCGGCCCTTTCACGGCGAAAGCACGGGTTCGATTCCCGCAGGGCGCGCCAGCAAAATCAAGCACGTAGCTTGTGTTGGCCGCGGGTATGTCCACGCCTGTCCCTATGGGCACCGAGATGTTCGGTCACGTGACGCCGGGCTGAGGCACTGCGACCGGCTGACCGGTGGGCATCGGCAGCGGTCCAGACGAACGACGCTCGATCAGCTCGATGGGCATCTCCGTCCGGCGCGCGCGCGATTCCCCGCGCAGGCGGGCCAGCAGATGCTCGGCGACCTCCCGTCCAAGCTCCGCGGTCGGAAGATGAATCGTCGTCAGGGACGGCGCGATGTGGCTCGCGATCTCAAGATTGTCGATCCCGACGACCGACAGATCGCGGGGAACGACCAAGCCGCGCTGTTCGGCCTCGAGAAGCACGCCGACGGCAAGGAGATCATTGCCGCACACCACGGCCGTCGGCGGCTCAGCCAGCCCCAAGAGTTGCAGGAGGCCGGCCCGGCCGCCGGCGAGGGAGAAGGGCTGCTGCGATACCCGGGCGTTCGAAAGGTCCAGCCCCTCCGCCGCGAGAGCCCGCCGCACGCCGTCGATGCGCAGGCGCGCACGGTCGTTGGCCTGGGTGAAGCCTGAGACCACGCCGAACCGGCGGTGACCTTTGGCGAGCAGGTGCCGGGCCGCGAGATAGCCCGCCTCCGCGYTGTCGAAGCCGATCGAGTCGAGCCGGTCATCGAAGGACCACGTCAGCACCACCGGGATCGGCGCCTCGGTGATGAGAGCCCAGGTCTCGGGCAGGTGGTCCGCGCCGACAAGCATCAGGGCGTCGACCCCGCGACCGAGCATGGACCGGACGAGGGCAGCCTCCTCCGCGGCCGCGTATTCGTGCGCCGCGATCAGGAGCTGATAGCCGTTACGGACCAGGGTCGTCTGCAGCGCCTGGACCGCGCGTGCGAAGATCGAGTGATCGAGCGTCGGGATGATGGCTCCGATCGTGTGCGTCCGCCCGGATGCCAGGGCCTGGGCCGGGCCGCCGGGCAGGTAGCCGAGGGATTCGGCGGCCGCGCGCACCCGGCGGATCGTGTCCGGGTGGACGATCGCGGCGCCGGCCATCGCACGCGAGGCGGTCGCCGGCGACACGCCCGCCCGCTGGGCAACCGCCTGCAATGTCGCGCGCTGCTGACGTTTCACGGCAAGTCACTCTGGGCCGGATCCCGACTGGCGCAGTGATGAATGCGCATTCATGAAAACGCAACCGCCGCAGTGGATCGCGGGCCGAAAAGGGCGGCGGCGCGCGGTGGCCGTCAGTCACGATCAAAAACCGGTGGTTGACAACACAGCCGTGACGCGCACAATGAAAGCGCATTCATTGAATGCTCATGCGATGTGTCGCGACAAGACGGCCACCGCAGCACGAGGAAACGCCGTGAAGTTCAGCCGCCGCATGTGCGTCGGCATGGCGACGCTCGTCGTCATCGCCGTCCTCTGGTACGTCGCGACCACCGGCCTCGGCCTGATCTCGGCCGGACGCTTTCCGGCACCGGGCGACGTGGAGTCGGCGGCGGTCCAGGCCCTCGTCCGGGGCTATCCCGATACGACGCTCCTCATCCACGTCCTGCACTCGCTCCGGCTCGTCGCCCTGGGCTTCGTCGTCTCGGTGGCGCTCGGCGTTCCCCTCGGCCTGCTGATGGGCTGGAACCGCACGGCCGAAGCCCTCATCAACCCCGTCTTCCTGCTGCTGCGCCCGATCCCGCCCCTCGCCTGGATCCCGCTCGCCATCCTATGGCTCGGCCTGGGCGACGAGGCCAAGGTGATGGTGATCGTCATCGCGGCGCTGCCCCCGGCGGTGATCAGCACCCAGGCCGGCGTGCGCGGGGTGCCGCCGCAGATCGTCGAGGCGGCCCAGATGCTCGGCACGCCGCGGCTGCGCTTCGTCTTCGACGTTCTGGCGCCGGCGGCAGCGCCGATGATCTTCACGGGGTTGCGGCTGGCGCTCCAGGCGAGCTGGACCACCCTGGTCGCGGCCGAGCTCGTCGGCTCGCTCGCGGGGCTCGGCTACGTCCTGAACGTCGCGCAGCAGGACCTCTACCCGGGCATGATCCTCGTCGGCATGGCCGCCGTCGGCGTGCTCGGTGCCGGCAGCACCGCGCTGCTGGGGATCGCCGAGCGCCGGGCGATCGGCTGGGCGCAACTGCGGGGGGCGGCATGATCGCCTCCCGCCAGCCCCTGCCGCTGCATCGCAGCCTGGCCCTCGGCGCCATCGGCACCCTGGCCTTCCTCGGCTTCTGGGCGTTCCTCGCCCGGTCCGGCCTCGTCTCGCCGCTGTTCCTTCCGGGACCGGTCGCCGTGGCGGAGCGCTTCGCGACCCTGACCGAGCGGCCGTTCGCGGGGGGCACGCTCCCCGCCCACGTCGCCTCCAGCCTGCAGCGGTTCCTGGTCGGCTACCTGCTCGCCGCCGCGGTCGGCGTGCCGCTCGGTCTGACGATGGGCTGGTCGCGCCTCCTCGACGACATCGTCACGCCGATCTTCGACGGGCTGCGCTTCATCGCGCCGATCGCCTGGGTGCCCTTCGCCGCCCTCTGGTTCGGCACCGGGATCGGCGGCCCGATCCTGATCATCTTCGCGGGCGCCTTTCCGCCCTGCCTGATCAACGCCTATCGCGGCGCCCGCTACATCGACGCGCGCCTGCTGGAAGCCGCCGAGATGCTCGGAACGCCGGGCTACCGGATGATCGCCGAGGTGCTCCTGCCGGCCGCCCTGCCCTCGATCGTCGCCGGCCTGCGCATCAGCGCGGGCCTGGGGTGGCAATCCCTGGTCGGCGCCGAGCTGATCGTGGCCTCGACGGGGGTCGGCTACATGATGGTGCAGGCCCAGGGGGCCGTCTCGACCGCGACCGTGATGGTCGGAATGGTCGCGATCGGCCTCGTCGGCGTGGTCATCGACGTCGCGTTGCGCACGCTCGAGACCCGCCTCCGCCGGCATCACGGACAGGCTTGAGGGGATCCGATGAGCGCAATCCGGTTCGAGCGGGTCGAGAAGAGCTTCGGGAGCAACGTCAAGGCGCTCGACGGCGTCGACCTCACGGTGGCCGACCGCGAGTTCGTGGCCATCGTCGGCGCCTCGGGTTGCGGCAAGACGACCTGCCTGCGCCTCGCGGCCGGATTCGAAGCCCCGACCGGCGGCCGGATCACCGTCGGCGGACAGCCGGTCACCGAGCCGGGTCCCGACCGCGCCGTGGTGTTCCAGCAATTCGCGCTGTTCCCGTGGAAGACCGTGGCGCAGAACATCGGGTTCGGGCTTCGCAACAAGGGCATGCCCGCCGCCGAGCGCCAGGAGCGCGTCGCCGCGGCGATCGACATGATCGGCCTCTCGAGCCACGCCGACGCCTACCCGCACCAGCTCTCCGGCGGCATGCAGCAGCGCGYCKCSATCGCCCGCGCCTACGTCCTCGAGCCCGAGGTGCTCCTCATGGACGAGCCCTTCGGCGCCCTCGACGCGCAGACCCGCGTGGTGATGCAGGAGGAACTCGTCCGCCTCGCGCGCAAGAACCCGCGCACCGTCCTGTTCATCACCCACGGCGTCGAGGAGGCCGTCTACCTCGCCGACCGGGTCGCGGTCATGACCAAGCGCCCGGGGCGGATCAAGGAGATGATCGACGTCAAGGCGGTCCGCGAAGCGGAACGCTGGGAGGATCACGCCCGCATCGAGGACGTGATGGACCTCGAATCGTTCGTCCATCTGCGGACGCACATCTGGAAATCGCTGCGTGACGAGAAGGCGGCCGGCCGATGACCGGACGGTCCGCGATCCGAGGGAGAGGCGACATGGCCGAGATTCGAGGGAACGGGTGCCGGCGCGGCCGGCGGCGGGCATGGCTCCTGCGGCGGGCATGGCTCCTGGCCGGCGCCCTGGCGCTGGCGCCGGTGGTCGCGCCGCCCCTGCGGGTGAAGGCTGCGGAGCCCGAGCGGATCGGCGTGTCCTATCAGCCGTCGCTCTACTGGGCGCTGCCCTTCTACATCGCCACGCAGAAGGGTTGGTGGAAGGAGGTCGGCCTCGAGCCGACCTTCGCCGTCTTCCCGGCCGGCGCGCCCCAGGTCGCCGCCGCGCAGGCGGGATCCTGGGATGTCGGCGGGGCCGGTTCCGTGCCGGCGATCCTCGGCGCGGCGCGCTTCGGCCTGCTGACGATCGGCCTCACCAACGACGAATCGAAGACCAACGCGCTGATGGTGCGCGCCGCACGGCACGATGCGATCCTCAAGGATCCCAAGCAGCTCGCCGGACAGAAGCTCCTCGTCACCACCAACTCCACCGCCGATTACGCCGCCCGCGCCTGCCTCCGGAAGTGGGGCCTCGGCCCGCGCGAGATGCGCTTCGTCAACCTCGGACAGGCGCAGATCATCTCGGCGATGATCGCAGATGCCGGCGAGGTGGTCGGCGTCTGGGCTCCCAACACCTACACGCTGGAGGAGAAGGCCGGCGCGCAGGTTCTGTGCAGCGGGGCCGACGCCGACGCCATGGTGCCCGGCGCCCTGATCACCCGCGCCGACTTCGCCAAGGCGCATCCGGACGCGGTCGCCAAGTTCCTCGCGGTCTATCTCCGGGCCTGGGGCTGGGCCAAGGCGAATCCCAGGGAGGCGCACGACATGGCCAAGCGCTTCTACGCCGAGGGCGGCGTCGAGGCGTCCGACCACGCCATCGACCAGGAATTCGCGCTGCGCCCGACCTACGCCCTCGACGCGCAGCTCGAGGCGATGGCGCGCGGGGCCGGCCCCTCGCAGGTCGACGGCTGGTTCTCGCGGATCGGCACGTTCATGGCCGAGGTCGGCACCATCCCGCAGGTCCCCGATGCCAAGGGATACATCGACGACGCCTTCATGAAGCGCGTGGCAGCCGATCCGAAGCTCCGGGCCTTCGCCACGGAGTTCGACGCGGCCGCAGCCCCGCACTGAGCGCGAGCGGTCGCCGGGCGCGCAGCGCGGCCGCCAGAGGGGCCGGCCCGCGCCGTGGCGGACCCGGCTCCGCCCTCCCGAAGGGCGCCGTCTGAATTCGTTCGAGACATCCGCAAAGAGGCAGGGATCATGACGATCGACTACGCGAAGCGGGCGACCAAGACGCCCGAGACCGAGACCGACGCGGCGCGGCAGGTCGTGACGGAGATGCTCGCCGCCATCGAGGCGAGGGGCGAGGAGGCGGTCCGGGACTATGCCCGTTCCCTCGACCGCTGGACCGGCGAGATCGTCGTGACCCCCGAGGAGATCGCCCGGCGCACGAAGGACATCCCCGAGCGCGTCAAGGCGGACATCGCCTTCGCGGCGGGACAGGTGCGGCGCTTCGCCGAGGCCCAGCGCGACAGCGTCCAGGACTTCTCGGTGGAGCTGGTGCCGGGCCTCGTCACCGGCCAGAAGCTCGTCCCCTGCAACGTCGCGGGGTGCTACGTGCCCACCGGGCGCTACGCCCACATCGCCTCGGCCTACATGTCGGTGGCCACCGCCAAGGCGGCGGGCGTCCCGACGGTCGTGGCCTGCTCGACGCCCTTCCGCGGCGAGGGCATCCACCCCTACGTGCTCTACGCGATGCAGGTGGCCGGCGCCGACGTGATCATGACGCTGGGCGGCGTCCAGGCGATCGCCGCGATGGCCTTCGGGCTGTTCACCGGAAAGCCCGCCGACATCATCGTCGGGCCGGGCAACAAGTACGTGGCCGAGGCCAAGCGGATGCTGTTCGGCCGCGTCGGCATCGACGTCTTCGCGGGTCCCTCCGAGGTGGGAATCATCGCCGACGAGACCGCCGACCCGGCGCTCGTGGCCTCGGACCTCGTCGGCCAGGCCGAGCACGGGCACGAGAGCCCGGCTTGGCTGTTCACCACCTCGCGTGCCCTCGCGGACGACGTGATCGCGCGGATGCCGGCGCTGATCGACGCCTTGCCGCCCACGGCGCGGGACGCCGCCGCCGCCGCGTGGCGCGACTACGGCGAGGTGGTGGTGTGCGGGAGCCGCGAGGAGATCGTCGCCGTCTCCGACCGCTACGCGAGCGAGCACCTGGAGGTCCACGCCGCCGACCTCGACTGGTGGCTCGCGCAGCTCAGCAATTACGGTTCGCTGTTCCTCGGCGAGGAGACCACGGTCGCCTTCGGCGACAAGACCTCCGGCCCGAACCACATCCTCCCGACCAAGTACGCCGCCCGGTATTCCGCCGGGCTGTCCGTGCACAAGTTCCTGCGGCCGCTGACGTGGCAGCGCATGGACCGGGAGGCCTGCAAGACCATCGCCCAGGCCACGGCCCGGATCTCGCGCCTGGAGGGCATGGAGGCCCATGCCCGCACGGCCGACCACCGGCTCGCGAAGTATTTCCCCGGCCACGGCCTCGATCTCGGCGAGGCGGTGACCGCATGACCTTCCGCCTGACACGGCTGTTCGACCTGACCGGGCGGACGGCCCTGGTGACGGGGGGCAATTCCGGGCTCGGGCTGGCGCTGGCCCGGGCGCTGGGCCTCGCCGGGGCCGGGCTGATCCTGACCGCCCGCCGCGAGGCCGACCTCGCGGCGGCGGCCGAGGACCTGCGGGGGGAGGCGATCGCCAGCGAGGTCCTGCCCGCCGATCTCGCGGAGCCCGCCGCGGTCGCCGACCTCGTCGCTCGGCTCGGCGGCCGGCCGGTCGACATCCTCGTGAACGCCGCGGGAATGAACCTGCGCCAACCCTTCGCGGCCGTGACGGCGGAGGCCTTCGACCGGCACATGGCTCTGCACGTGCGCGCGCCCTTCCTGCTGACCCAGGCCCTCGCGCCCGGGATGGCGGCGCGCGGATACGGGCGGATCATCAACGTCGCCTCCCTGCAATCCTACCGGGCCTTTCCGGACTCCGCGCCCTACGGGGCCGCCAAGGGGGCGGTGGTGCAGCTCACCCGCGCCATCGCGGAAGCGTGGTCGGCGCGCGGCGTGACCTGCAACGCGATCGCGCCCGGCTTCTTCCCGACGCCGCTGACGCAGGCGGTGTTCGCCGATGCCGAGCGCGCGGCCCGCAACGCCGCCCAGACGGCCTGCGGCCGCAACGGCGAACTCACCGACCTCTACGGCGCGGCGGTCTTCCTCGCCTCCGAGGCCTCCGCCTACGTCACCGGGCAGACCCTGCCGGTCGACGGGGGATTCACCGCCAAATGAACGCCCGCCTGTCCGAGGCCCCGCGATGAAAGCGCTGATCTACACCGGGCCGAACGCGCTCATCGTCGACGACGTGCCGGTTCCCGTGCCGGGGGCCGGCGAGGTGCTGGTGCGGGTCGAGGCGGTCGGCATCTGCGGTTCCGACATGCACGCCTATCACGGTCACGATGCCCGCCGCCCCGCCCCGCTGATCCTCGGCCACGAGGCCGCCGGACGGGTCGCGGAGGGGCCGCGGGCCGGCGCGCGCGTGGCGGTGAATCCGCTGGTCACCTGCGGACACTGCCCGGCCTGCGAATCCGGGCGCACGCACCTGTGCCCGAGCCGGCAGATCCTCTCGATGCCCCCGCGCCCAGGGGCCTTCGCGGACTACGTCTGCGTCCCCGAGAAGAGCCTCGTGCCGATCCCGGACGCGCTGTCGACCACGCACGCCGCCCTCGCCGAGCCGCTCGCCGTCGCCTACCACGCCGTCAACCAGGGGGCGCGGCTTCTCGGCCGCCCTCTGGCGGGGGCGCGGTGCGTCGTGCTGGGCGGCGGCGCGATCGGTTTCGGGTCGGGTCTGGTCCTGGCCATGCAGGGTGCGGGCGAGGTCGTCATCATCGAGCCGAATCCCGAGCGGCGCACCGAAGCCGCGCGCGGCCTCCCGACGGCCCGCTGCCGAGCGCCCGACGATGCCGCGGGTCCGGGTCCCGACAGCGCCGACCTGATCCTCGATGCCGTCGGCAGCGACGCGACGCGGGCCAAGGCGAGCCAGCTCGCCCGGCCGGGGGCGGTCATCGTGCATATCGGGCTTCTGCCCGGCGAGCGGGGCTTGGACGTGCGCAAGATCACGCTTCAGGAGATCGTCGTGTCGGGCAGCTACTGCTACACGATGCAGGAGTTCCGAGACGTGATTCGTGCGCTCGCCGATGGCCGGCTGGGTCCCCTCGATTGGGTCGAGGAGCGCCCCCTCGTCGCGGGCGCGGCTGCCTTCGCCGACATGGATGCGAGCCGCGTCGCCGCGCCGAAGCTGATCCTGCGTCCGAACACGCCGGCTTGAGAATAGGCGTCGCACGAACGGAGGGGCGTACCTGAAGCCAGGCTCGCGACGGCGGCTTCCATCGGCGAACGCGATCCTCATGCGCTCGGAGCCCGTCTGCGGGCGGGGCCTGCGCCCGGACAGGTGCGGATCGACCGATCACGGGACACGCTGCTGTTGCCAGATGTCTTATATATGATGCATTATCTCGGCGAGCCATCGCGATGCCTTGTGCGGACGGGAGTTCGGTCGCGCGGGGCTGGAGAAGCGCCGGGAAGAGCGCAGGACGGCTGAGACACGGGCCAGTGCGCGGTGCGGTCGCGTCGACACGCGGCCGAAGCCGCGGCGCGAGGGAGGATGGATGGACACGGGTCAGCCTCTTCTGGAGGTGGACGGCGTCACGCTCCGCTACAAGACGCCCGACCACCTCGTCACGGCCACCTACCGGGTGAGCTTCCGGGTCTGGCCCGGGGACCGGTTCGTGCTGCTCGGGCCGTCGGGCTGCGGGAAGTCGACGCTGCTGAAGGCGGTGGGCGGCTACATGGCGCCGACGGAGGGGGAGATCCGGCTGAAGGGGCGGCCGGTGACCGCGCCCGGCCCCGACCGGATGATGGTGTTCCAGGAATTCGACCAGCTGCTGCCGTGGAAGACGGTGCGGCAGAACGTGGTGTTCGCGCTGGAGGCCTCGGGCCGGCTCAGGGGCCGGGCGGCCCTGGAGCGGGCCAACCTGTACATCGACAAGGTCAACCTGACGAAGTTCGCCGACAGCTATCCCCACACCCTGTCGGGCGGGATGAAGCAGCGCGTGGCCATCGCCCGCGGCATGGCGATGGAGCCCGACATCCTGCTGATGGACGAGCCGTTCGCGGCGCTGGACGCGCTCACCCGGCGGCGCATGCAGGACGAGCTGCTGGCGCTGTGGGAGGGCACGCGCTTCACCGTGCTGTTCGTGACCCACTCGATCCCCGAGGCGATCAAGGTCGGCTCGCGCATCCTGCTGCTCTCGCCGCACCCGGGCGAGGTCAAGGCCGAGCTCAACAGCGCCGAGTCGCCGGAGGCGGCGCTGCGGCTGGAGAGCCGGATCCAGCACATGCTGTTCTCGGAAGAGATCGCGGAGGCCGAGAATGTCTAGCGTGCAGGCCCTGACCGGCGGCGTCCTGGGCGGCGCCCCGCTGACCGGCACGGCGCCCCGCCCATCGCCGGTGGAGGCCGGCCGGCCCGAGATCGTGCGCGAGACCGGGCACGCCCAGGGCGCGACGGTGGTGGAGAAGCCCCTGTCGCTCGCCGAGCGGCTCTACAACCAGGCTTGGCTGCGCAAGGTCGTGATCCTTGTCCTCCTGGCGGGGATCTGGGAGGCCTACGGGCGCTACCTCGACAACGACCTGCTGTTCCCGACCTTCTCGGCCACCGTGGCGGCCTTCGTCCGGGGCATCGCGGACGGCACCCTGCCGGCCCGGGCCTGGTCGTCGCTGAAGGTCCTGCTGATGGGCTACGCCGCCGGCGTCGCCCTGGCGAGCGTGCTGACGGGACTGGCGATCGCGTCGCGGATCGGGACCGACCTGCTCGAGACCCTGACGTCGATGTTCAACCCGCTGCCGGCGATCGCGCTGCTGCCCCTGGCGCTGATCTGGTTCGGGCTGGGCAACGGCAGCCTGATCTTCGTGCTGGTCCACTCGGTGACCTGGGCGATCGCGCTCAACACCCATTCCGGCTTCCTGTCGGTGAGCCGGACGCTGAAGATGGTCGGGCGCAATTACGGGCTGTCGGGACCGGGGCTGATCGGCAAGATCCTGATCCCGGCGGCGTTTCCCGCGATCCTGACCGGCCTGAAGGTCGGCTGGGCGTTCGCGTGGCGCACGCTGATCGCCGCCGAGCTGGTCTTCGGGGTGTCGTCCGGGGCGGGCGGGCTGGGCTGGTTCATCTTCGAGAACAAGAACATGCTCGACATCCCGAACGTGTTCGCCGGGCTGCTGACCGTGATCCTGATCGGCCTCGTCGTCGAGAACCTGATCTTCCAGACCATCGAGCGCCGCACCGTCCAGCGCTGGGGCATGCAGGCCTGA
>NZ_JBFUGA010000109.1:0-19439 GCF_056403155.1 Methylobacterium sp. P3_A11 | reverse complement strand
ATCCTGACCGGCCTGAAGGTCGGCTGGGCGTTCGCGTGGCGCACGCTGATCGCCGCCGAGCTGGTCTTCGGGGTGTCGTCCGGGGCGGGCGGGCTGGGCTGGTTCATCTTCGAGAACAAGAACATGCTCGACATCCCGAACGTGTTCGCCGGGCTGCTGACCGTGATCCTGATCGGCCTCGTCGTCGAGAACCTGATCTTCCAGACCATCGAGCGCCGCACCGTCCAGCGCTGGGGCATGCAGGCCTGAAGACTCTCGCCTGCCCGCCGGCGCGTGATCGGACGCCCTAGGTCCGGCGCGGCCCGACGGGCCTGGAGGCGTATAGTCTCGCATGACCTTCGATTAGAGAACGATGTTCTCTCTTGCGCGGATGCGGCAAACGTTTTCTTCCTATACGCTCCGCAGGCGACCTCGGAGCCCGTTCCTTTGAGCCCTGACGCCCCTCCCAAGATGGCCCCGGCTCTCGCCCGGCATGGCAGCCGGTCGGACACGGCCGCCTCGCTCCTGCCCGGACTCGCCCTGTGCGCGGCGATCACCGCGGTGGCGATGGCCGCACAGGCCCTGGAGGAGCGCGTCGCCGGCCATCCCTATGTCGAGGCCCTGGTCCTGGCGATCCTGATCGGCATCGCGGTGCGTACCGCCTGGACGCCCCAGGCCCGGTTCCGCACCGGCATCGCCTTCTCGGCCAAGCAGCTGCTCGAGGTCGCCGTCGTCCTGCTCGGCGCCTCCCTGAGCCTCGGGGCGATCCTCGCCTCTGGCCCGGCCCTGTTGGCCGGCATCGTCGGCACCGTGGTCCTCGGCATCGCCGCCAGCGTGGCGATCTGCCGGATGCTGGGCCTGCCGGCCCGGATGGCGATCCTGGTGGCCTGCGGCAACGCCATCTGCGGCAATTCGGCCATCGCCGCGGTGGCGCCGGTGATCGGAGCGGAACCGAAGGACATCGCCGCCGCCATCGCCTTCACGGCGGTGCTGGGCGTGCTGATGGTGCTCGGCCTGCCGCTGTTCGTGCCCCTGGCCGGCATGACCGACAACCAGTACGGGGTCCTGGCAGGGCTGACCGTCTACGCGGTGCCGCAGGTGCTGGCCGCCACCGTGCCGGTGAGCCTGCTGTCGACCCAGGTGGGGACCCTGGTGAAGCTCGTGCGCGTTCTGATGCTCGGGCCCGTGGTCGTGGTGTTCTCGCTGATCGCCCCCCGCCTGCCGCAGGCCGCGGGCGCCCCGACCTCGCCGGCCCGCCCCGGCCTCACCAAGCTGGTGCCGTGGTTCATTCTCGGCTTCCTGGCCCTGGCGGCCCTGCGCTCGCTGGGCCTCGTCCCGGACGCCGCGGTGAAGCCCCTCACCCAGCTCGCCGGCGTGCTCACGATCCTGTCCATGGCCGCCCTCGGCCTCGGGGTCGACGTGCGGGTCCTCGCCCGGGTCGGCGGCCGGGTCACCCTTGCGGTCACCRCCTCCCTCGCCGTCCTCATCGTCCTCAGCCTCACGCTGATCCGCACCCTCGGGATCGGCTGAGGCCGCACCACCCTAGGTCCTGCAATCCGCGATCCGACGGAGGGAGCGGTATTCCCCGCCGGGGATCCGCCGCGCCACGGTAACCGGCGCGGGACCGGCACCGTCGTGCAGGTGACGGCATCATATCGGAGCCGGCATTCCGCCCATCGGCACCGAAAAGCGCTTTCAGCGATCCATCGCGTGTCAAGGCCGTCTTGACACATCCGCGGTTTTTGCTTTGGAACCGCATGCATCGTGGTCGAAACCTTCGTGTGGACTCGCGCAGTGCTCGAAAAGAATCCTGAGAACAGCCTCAAGTTGGTTGCGCTGGCCGGCGAGATCGTCGCCGCCTATGTCGCCAACAATTCCGTTCCGCCGGCGGCGCTGCCTGAGCTCATGGCGAGCGTGCACGGAGCCCTGATGGCCCTCGACGGACAGCCGGCCGCCGTCGCCGAGCCCACCGTGGAGCGGCCGACATCGGCGCAGATCCGCAGGTCGGTCCAAGAGAACGGCATCGCCAGCTTCATCGACGGCCGGACCTACAAGACCCTGAAGCGCCATCTCACCGCCCACGGCCTGACGCCGGAGCGCTATCGCGAACGCTACGGCCTGCCGGACGATTACCCGATGACCGCACCCGGCTACGCCGCGCAGCGTTCGGCGCTGGCCAAGGCGATCGGCCTCGGCGTGCCCGGCGGGCGCGTCGGTCAGCGCAGGACCGGGACCGGCGGCTGATCCGCGGCGCGGCGCGGGGTTGGTTGCGGTGCGCTCCGGGACTTGCGGCTCTCGAACGGCAGCACCGCAGCGAGGATCGCACCGGATCGACCGGCCTCGACACGGCCAGGACGGCCGAACGTATCGGCCCAGCTCAGCTTGATGATGCGGGCCTCCGGGGCCTCCGGTGTCGTGGACACGCTGTCCTCCGTACGCTTGTGGGCCTTGCGGTTTCCGGCGCCGATCCAGCGCACGATCCGGTGTGCGCGCCCACGGCGAAGCACCGGCGGCAGTGCCGACCCGCTTCGCTTGCGGTTCGGCCGGATGTCGTCGGTCTTGTCTGAGGTCGACACGCTGAAATAACCCCGTCCGCATTCGAGGTGCGAGCAGGGACGGATAGCGGGGGCAGCCGTGGATCCGCCGAGTGTGCTCCACCCTCGACAACGACCGTATCCTACTGAATTTGCACGATCCGGACAGAGCGGTCCCGTCCAAAAAACTTGTCTGTGCGTCCCAGATCGACTCCGATCCGGCCGGGCCTGTTCAGGCTCCGTGTGCCCCCGGAACCGCCGCGAGGAGGCTGCGCGTGTAGGCGTGCTCGGGTGCGGCGAACAGATCGGCCGTGCCCCGCATCTCCACGACGGCGCCCCGGTGCATCACGGCGATCCGGTCGCAGATCGCGGCGGCCACCCGCAGGTCGTGGGTGATGAACAGCATCGCCAGGGACAAGCGCTGCTTCAGGTCCTCCAAGAGGTCCAGTACCTGCCGCTGGACCGATACGTCCAGGGCCGAGACCGCCTCGTCGGCCACCAGCACGTCCGGCTCCATGGCGAGCGCCCGGGCGATGCCGATGCGCTGGCGCTGGCCGCCCGAGAAGGCGTTCGGGTAGCGGGCGGCGGCCTTCGGATCGAGGCCGACGAGGTCGAGCAGGTCCCGCGCCCGCGTCCGCGCCTCCGCGGCCGGGACCCCGTGGGCGATCGGCCCCGCCGTGATGATCTGCTCCACGGTGCGGCGCGGGTTCAGCGACGCGAACGGATCCTGGAAGATCATCTGGATCCGGCTGCGCCCGTCGCGCAGCGCCGCGCCCTTCAGCGCCGTGTAGTCGAGGGCGCCGAGCCGGACCGTGCCGCCGTCGGGCTCGATCAGCCGGATCGCGAGCCGCGCCGTCGTCGACTTGCCCGAGCCGGATTCGCCCACGAGCCCCAGGGTCTCGCCGCGGCGGACATCGAACGAGACCTCCTTGACCGCCGCGACGACCCGCGGCTTGCCGAACAGGCCGGAGCGTCCCGAATAGGTCTTGGACAGCCGGCTCACCGAGAGGGCGACCGGGGCCGCCTCCACGGGCGCGCGCGGCGGCGGCGTCAGGCTCGGGACGGCGGCGAGGAGTGCCTTGGTGTAGGGCGCCTGCGGATCCCGCAGCACGGACTCGGCGATGCCGGATTCCACCAGCCGCCCGCGCTGGAGCACCGCCACGTGGTCGGCGATCTCCGCCACCACGCCGAAATCGTGGGTGATGAACAGCACGGTCATGCCGCGCTTCCGCTGCAGGTCGCGGATCAGCCGGAGGATCTGGGCCTGGGTGGTGACGTCCAGCGCCGTGGTCGGCTCGTCGGCGACGAGAACGGAGGGCTCCAGGGCCAGCGCCATGGCGATCATCGCCCGCTGCCGCTGGCCGCCGGAGAGCTGGTGCGGGTAGGCCCGCACCGCCTCCTCCGGGTTCGGCAAGCCGACCTCCGCGGCCAGCGCCACCGCCCGCGCCCGGCGCTCGCTCCGCGTGAGCAGATTGTGCGCTTCGAACATCTCGGCGATCTGGTCGCCGATCCGCATCACCGGGTTCAGCGCCGTCATCGGCTCCTGGAACACCATGGCGATGCGCCGGCCGCGCAGGGCGCGCCACGCGGGCTCGTCGAGGGTCAGGAGGTCCCGGCCCTCGAACAGGATCGTGCCAGCGGTAGGTTTCAGCGCCCGGGGCAGGAGGCCGGTGAGCGCGTAGGCGCTCATCGACTTGCCCGAGCCCGATTCTCCGACGACGCAGAGGATCTTGCCGGCCTGCAGATCGAGGTTCAGGCCCTCGACCGCGTGGGGACGGTCGGCCCCTTTGGGGAGCGCGATCGTCAGATCGCGGATGCGGACGACCGGCTCACCCATGGTTCAGGCCCTCGCTTGCCGGCGGCGCAGGATGTCCGGGCCGTCGGCGCCGAGATCCCAGAACAGTCCCGCCATGATCGCCATGCCCTCCCGGGTCCCCGACGCGAGCAGGTGCTCGTCCGGCCCGTGCTGGCGGCAGGCTGGGTAGGAATGCGGCACCCAGAGGGTCGGCAGGCCGAGGATCTCCGAGAAGGCGTCGTTCGGCAGCGAGCCACCGAGATTGGGCAGCAGCGCCGGCTTTTTTCCGGAACTCGCCGCGATCGACGCGAGCGCCCATTCGACCCAGGGATCCTCGACCGGCAGCCGTGTCGCCTGGAAGACCTCCGCGGCGCGGGCGGGCCTGACCTCGATCATCGGGAAGTCGTGCGCGTCGAGATGGGCGCGGACGTTCGCGATGAGATTCTGCCAGTCGGTACCGACCACGAAGCGCAGCTGCAGGGTTGCCTTGGCGTGGGGCGGGACCGCGTTGAGCGGGCCGTCCGGATCGCCGGTCTTGAAGGCCAGCACCTCGAGGGTGTTCCAGGCGAAGACCCGCTCGGCGGGTGTCAGGCCCGGCTCGCCCCAGTCGGCATCGATCGCCGGCGCGGTCGGATCCTCGCCGACGCGAATGTCGGCGAGGGCCGCGCGCACGCCCTCGGGGATCGGCGGCGGCCGCAGGGCCTCGACCCGGATGGCACCGCGGGCATCCACCATCGACGCAATGGCCGAGGCCAGCACCGTGCCGGGGTTGCGCAACAGGCCGCCCCAATTGCCGGAATGGTGCGCGCCCTCCCGCAGGTTGAGGCTGAGTTCGAAATTATAGGCGCCGCGGGAGCCCAGGAAGAGGGTCGGGCGCGCGCCGTTGAGGCGTGGCCCGTCCGAGGCGATCAGCACGTCGGCACGCAGGGCTTCGGCCTGTGCCCGGCAGAACGGCCGCAGGCCGGGGGAGCCGGATTCCTCGCCCATCTCGATCAGGAGCTTGACGTTGAAGCCCAGGCGGCCGTCGCGGGCGGCGATCACCTGCTCCAGGGCGGCGAGGTTGAGGACGTGCTGGCCCTTGTTGTCGGCGGTGCCGCGCCCATACCAGCGGTCGCCCTCGACCACGATCTCCCAGGGGCCGAGGCCCTCGCGCCACTGCTCCGGGTACCCGCGCACCGTGTCGCCGTGGCCGTAGATCAGCACGGTCGGCAGCTCCGGTCCCTCGTGGCGCTCGGCGATCAGGAACGGGCCGTGCACCCCGTCCGGGTTCGGGAAGACCTGAGGGGTCTCGAAGCCGAGCCGGGTCACCAGCGGCGCGATGAAGGCGTCGAGGTAGGCGCGGAGCGCCGCCTCCTGGCCGGGGGCCTGGCTCTCGGTGGGCATCGCCACCGCCTCCCGCAGGAGCGCCAGGAAAGCGCCCGAGTCGAAGGCGTCTGTGGCGCGCGCGATGGCGGCGTCTCGCGTCATGGTGTGTTTCCCGTGAAACATTTTGGTAACGTACCGGCTGTGCCCCGGCCCGGCGGAGCCGTCAGTTGCGCGCCTCGGGGGCGGTGATGTCGCGCAGGCCGTCGCCCAGGAGGTTGATCGCCAGCACGAGGAGGAGGAGCGCCACGCCCGGGATGGTGATCACCCAGGGCTGGAAGAACATGTACTGCTTGCCCTCGGCGATCATCAGGCCCCAGGAGGGCAGGGGCGGCTGAACGCCGAGCCCCAGGAACGACAGGGCGGCCTCCAGCAGGATCGCGTGGGCCATCTCCAGGGTCGCCACGACGATCAGCGCGTTCAGGATGTTGGGCAGGATCTCCTGGCGGATGATCCGCAGGTCCGTGAGCCCCGCGGCGCGGGCGGCCGAGACGAAGTCCTGGTTGCGGATCTGCTGGGTCGCGGCCCGGGTCACCACGGCGAAGCGGTCCCAGAGCAGGAAGCCCAGCACCAGCACCACCACCTTCAGCGAGCCGCCGACCAGCGCCGCCATGGCCAGCGCCACCAGCACCACCGGCATGGCCAGGCGCGTGGTGACGACGTAGCTCACCACCGCATCGACCCAGCCACCGAAATAGCCGGCACACAGGCCCAGCGTCGTGCCGATCAGCCCGGAAATCAGCGCCGCCGAGATCCCGATCAGGAGGGAGATCTGGCCGCCGTAGAGCAGGCGACTCAGGTAGTCGCGCCCGAGCTTGTCGGTGCCGAGGACGTGGTCCCACGTGCCCTTGGCCTGCCAGATCGGCGGGATCAGGCGGCGGGACACGTCCTGCGCGTAGGGGTCGTGCGGGGCAATGAGCGGCGCGGCGAGCGCCGCCAGCACGATCACCCCAAGGATCCCGGCGCCGATTAGGAAGCCCGTGTGGCGCAGGCCCCGCCGCAGGATCAGGCCGAGGGGGGAGGGGATTGCCGCAGCGACCGGGACCTCGACCTCCGGCGGCAGGGACGGGGCGGCCAAGGCTGCCGAATCGGGGGGCAGGCTCATGGGCGGCTTCTCCACACGGCGGACGCCTGACGGTGCGCGCTCATGCCTGGCGCAGACGCGGATCGAGGAACGCGTTCAGCAGGTCGGCGGCCAGGGTCAGGCCGATGTAGATCATGGCCAGCACCAGCACGATCGCCTGGACGACGGGGAAGTCGTTGCGCGCGATCGACTCCCAGGCGAGCTGCCCGAGACCCTGGAGCGAGAACACCGCCTCGATGACGATCGAGCCGCCGAGCATGAAGCCGAACTGCACCGCCGCCAGGGCGATCACCGGGATGACGGCGTTGCGCAGCGCGTGGCGCACCAGCACCTTTCTGGGGGGCAGACCCTTGGCGCGGGCGGTGCGGACGTAGTCGGAGGCCAGCACCTCCAGCATGCCGTTGCGGGTCAGCCGCATCACCGCCGGCATGGCGTAGTAGCCGAGCGCCACCGCGGGCAGGACGAAGTTCTTCCAGCTCGCGTTGCCCGAGACCGGCAGCCAGCGGAGGTTGACGGAGAAGATCAGGATCAGCGTCAGGCCGAACCAGAAGCTCGGCATCGCCTGGCCGAGCACCGAGACGCCCAGTGCCGTCCGGTCGATCCAGGTGTCCCGCTTCACGGCGGCGACGACGCCCAGCGGGATCGCCACGAACAGGGCCACGGCGAGGGCGATGAACCCGAGATAGAGGGTGATCGGCAGGCGGGCGGCGAGCAGGTCGATCACGCTCTCGCGGAAATAGAAGGAATTGCCGAAATCGAGGTGCAGCGCCCGCCAGCCCCAGGTGAGGAACTGGGTCATCAGCGGCTGGTCCAGGCCGTAATCCTGGCGGATCTGCGCGATCTGCGGCCCGGTGGCCTCCGGTCCCGCGATCGCGGTCGCGAGGTCGCCCGAGAGGTGGAGGAGCAGGAAGCTCGCCACCGAGACCGTGAAGGCCACCGCCAGGGCGACCAGCACGCGCCGGAGGGTGAAGGCCAGCATGGGGCTCAGGCTCCTTCGGGCCGGCGCGCGGCGGCCACCATCATCACTTCCACGACGCCGCGTAGAACCGCGCCACCTCGTCGGGCTGGGCGGTGAAGTTCAGGTCCGACGTGAAGGCGTAGTTGGTCGAGTAGGAGAACATCGGCAGGGCGTAGGCCTCCGCGGCGATCCGCTGGAGCGCCTTGGCGTAGGCGGCCTTGCGGGTCTCCGGATCGGTGGAGCTGTCGCCCTTCTGGAGGTCGGCGATCACCTGCGGATCCTTGGTCAGGTCCTCCTCGCCGCCGCGGAAATACACCCCGTCGAAGGCCGAGACGTCGAGCACCGAGAACGACCCCCAGGTCTGGTAGCCGATCGAGGTCTTGCCGGCCCTCAGCGAATCGCGGAACGCCGCGTAGCGCAGGTAGTTGAGCCGCGCCTTGATGCCGACGGCGCCGAGATAGCCGATCACCGCCTCGGCGTAGTCGCGCTCACGATAGGCGCCGAGGTCGATCTCGAACCCGTTCGGGTAGCCGGCGTCCTTGAGCAGCGCCTTGGCCTTGGCGGGGTCGTAGGCGTAGCGCGGCACGCCCTGGTCGGTGCAGCCGAACTGATCGACGAAGCACAGGGCGTTCATCACCCGCGAGGCGCCGCGCACGAGGTTGTCGACCATCGCCTTGCGGTCGATGGCGTAGGAAATCGCCTGCCGGACGCGCACGTCCTTGAGCGGCGAGTTCTCCTTCGCCCGGCCCAGCGTGTCGAACTGCAGGAACCCGACCCGCATCGTCTCGGAGTTGAGCACCGTGATGGTGGGCGCGGCGCGCAGCTGCTCGGCCTGGTCGCTCGGCACCCGCCAGATCCAGTCGACGCCGCCGGTCATCAGTTCGGCCATCCGGCTCTCGCCGTCCGGGATGACGCGGAACTGCAGCTTGCCGATCTTCGGCTTCCCGAGGGGGCTCTCGGCCCAGTACTTGTCGAACCGCTCCATGGAGACGCCGCGGCCGCTGTCGACCTTGGTGATCCGGTAGGGGCCGCTGCCGACCGGCGCCTTGGCGAACCCGTCGAGGCCGACCTTCTTGAAGTAATTGGCCGGGAAGATCGGGGTCGGGCCGGCGAGGTATTCCAGCGCCGCCGGGAAGGGGGCCTTCAGGTGGATGCGCACGCTGTGCGGGCCGGTCACCTCCACCGACTTCATCCAGTCGACGTTCTGGCGGGTGACCGTGCGGGCCTCCGGCGTCAGCACGTAATTGAACGTGAACGCCACGTCCTCCGGCCCGAGCGGGTCGCCGTTGTGGAAGACCACGCCCTCGCGGATCGTGAGATCCAGCGTCGTGTCGTCCTTCCAGGTCCAGGCGGTCGCCAGAAATGGCTTGTAGGAGCTGTCCTTGGGATCCCGGTACAGCAGCGTGTCCCAGCAGTTCCGGGCTAGGATCACGCCCTCGCGGGCGCTGTTGTGATAGGGGCTGACGTTCTCCGGCTCGCTGTCCGACGCGTAGACCAGGGTGTCGTCCGCCTTGCCGGCGAGCGCCGGGTGGGCGGCGATCAGGGTCGCGAACGAGGCGGCCAGGGTGGCGGCTCGGGTGAGAGTCCGTAGCGGCATGCAGGCTCCGACGGCGCGGCGGACAGGCCCGGCGGAAGGTTCCGCGGCTGCCGCGTTTTTCACCCTGCCATGGTGTTGTGCATCTGGGATCGCAACAAGTAGAATTTAGCGAGTGCTGCGTTGCCGTATCGGCAATGTGCATGGCACCATACAGCGTATCGAGCACGATAATGCAGAGTACGGGCCTGCGCTACTTCCTGGCCGTGGCCCGCACCGGGTCGATCGCGGCCGCCTCGTCCCAGCTCAACGTAGCGGCCTCGGCGATCAGCCGGCAGATCGCCAACCTGGAAGCCGAGCTCGACTGCGTGCTGTTCGAGCGGCGACCGCGCGGCATGGTGCCGAGCCCTGCCGGGGAGCTGCTGGCGCAGCACGCCCATCAGGTGCTGATCCGCTCCGAGCAGGTGGTCACCGAGATCCGGGAGCTGGAAGGGCTCGCCCGCGGGCTGATCCGCATCGCCTGCTCCGAGGGCTTCTCCCTCGACATCGTGCCGAACGCGATCGCGGCCTTCCACGCGGCCCATCCCGGCATCCGCTTCGAGGTCACGGTCCAGCCCCCGGCCCAGGTCACCCAGACGGTGGCGGTGGGGGATGCCGATCTCGGGATCACCTTCGCGCTGACACCCACCGCGCAGGTCGAGGTGCTCTACGACGGGCAGGTCGACATGCTGGCGCTGGCCGCGCCCGACCATCCCCTCGCGCGGGCGCCGGCCCTGCGGCTCGTCGACCTGCTGGACTACCCGGTCGCCCTGCCGACCCGGGACACGACCCTGCGGCAGGTCTTCGACGCCGCCTGCGCGCACGAGGGCATCGCTGTGGAGCCGGTGCTGACCTCCAACAATCTCTCGGCGCTGCTGCCCTTCGTGCGGCGCTCCCGCGGCATCGCCCTGATGTCGGCGCTGTCGGTGCAGACGCCCCTGCGGCTCAACGAGCTGGTCAGCCTGCCGATCCAGTCCCGGACGAGCCTCGCCCGGGGCGTGAAGATCCAGGCGATGCGCGACCGGCGGCTGCCGAAGGCGGTGCGGGCATTCCTGCGCCAGCTGCTCGACGCGCTGCCGCCGCCGCGATCGGGGTGACGGCGGGCGGGACGACGCCGTAACCCTCCACGCGCTCGGCCCGCGGCTCTGCATCCTCGGCCCGCCGGACAGAGGCGCATCCACCCTGGCCGGCTTCGGCCGCACGGAGGCGTTGGCTCGGTGACAGGAACCGCGGTCGCTCAGGCGCCGCCCCGCGCGGCCGCGACGGCGCATGTGTGATCCATCACGTCCTCGGCGCTGGCGCTGGGCGCCCGGTAGGCCAGAAGGATGTAGCCCGGCTCGGGATCGCCCGTGGGCGTCGCGAGCGCGGCGAAGCTCGTCCGGTGCAGGTCCGGCCGGGCGCCCGGCAGGGTGTGCAGGGCCGCGAACGGATTGAACTGCCCGGCGTCCGCCTCCGGCACGCGCAGGGCGTAGTAGCGGTCGCCGGCGAGCGGCACCGGGAAGCGGGTCCAGGTCCGGTGGATCTGGTGCCCATGCGCCCGGATCGCCTTGAGCACGCTCGGCTTCAGGCAGTCGAGATGGATGTGGAGCTGGTCCTGGCTGCGGCCCCGGGCCGAGTTGACCGCCAGCCCGACCTCCGCGGGGGTGAGCCGTTCCCGCAGCACGTCCGACACGAACGGCCGCGCTGCCAGGGCGGCGCGCCAATAGGCGATCCCGCGCGCGCCCCGCAGGACCGGGGCCTCCAGGCCCGCGACGGTGTCGGTGGGCATGACGACGGTGTGGGTCGGCTCGCCGGGCGCGCGCAGGACCGCCGAGCCCGGACGCGCCCCGTCCCCGAGATCGACCGCGAGGCACGGGAAGGTCCGGTTGGCGAGACGCTTGGCGAGCACGCAGGTCTTCAGGGCGGCCCACAGGACGTCGCGGCTCGGATCGGGCGCGGCGGTGGCCGGCCGCGCGGCGGTGAGCGGGAGCGCGACGAGGAGGGCTGCGAGCGGCACGCGGCGCATGGGAGCTTCCGATGGGGCCGGCGCGGTTGTCCGGCTCGGCCGTCCCGCGATAGCCGATCCGGGGCTGCGCCGGCAAAGCGTCCCCGGGGCCTGACCCCGCGCCGGAAAGCCGCTATGCCGGCCGTCCCGGAGCCGGAGCCCCGCGATGACCGCCGCGACGACCCGTGCGCTCACCCCCGACATCGCCGCGCGCTTCGCCGCGGTCGCGCTGGGCCACGTCGCCCGCGAGTACCCGAACAAGCCGGGCCATGTCCTGGCCGGTCCGGAGGATGCGCGCACCCCCGCGGCGCTGCACCCGGCCTTCCACGGCAGCTATGACTGGCACTCCTGCGTCCACGGAACGTGGCTGCTGGCACGCATGCTGCGGCTGTTCCCGGACGGTCCCCAGGCCCCGGCGATCCGCGCCCGGTTCGAGGCGCAGCTGACCCCCGCGACGGTGGCGGGGGAATGCGCCTACCTCGCCGCCCCGACCGCCCGGGGTTTCGAGCGGCCCTACGGCTGGGGCTGGCTCCTGAAGCTCGCCGACGAACTCTCCGCTCTCCCCGAGCGCCGCTGGTCCGCGGCCCTGGCGCCCCTGGCTGGACTCATCGCCCGGCGCTTTCTGGAGTTCCTGCCCGTGGCCCCCTATCCGGTGCGGGTCGGGACCCATTTCAACACCGCCTTCGCCCTGCGCCTGGCGGCCGATTACGCGGAGGGCGCGCGGGATGCCGGGCTGGCCGCCCTGCTGCACGACACCGCCGGGCGTTGGTACGGGGCGGACGCGGCTTGCCCGGCCTGGGGCGAGCCCGGCGGCGACGATTTCCTCTCCTCGGCGCTGATCGAGGCCGAATGCATGCGTCGGCTGCTGCCGCCCGGGCGGTTCGCACCCTGGTTCGACCGGTTCCTGCCCGATCTCGCTGTCGGCCGGCCCGAGACCCTGTTCCGCCCGGCCACCGTGACCGACCGCTCTGACGGCAAGATCGCCCATCTCGACGGGCTGAACCTCAGCCGCGCGTGGTGCTTGCGCAGCCTCGCCGCGGCCCTCGCTCCGGAGGATCGCCGCCGGCCGCCGCTCCAAACGGCCGCGGAGGACCACCTCGCGGCGGGGCTCCCGCACGTCACCGGCGACTACATGGGCGAGCACTGGCTCGCGACCTTCGCGCTGCTGGCCCTCGAAGCCGGCTCGGACGGAGCGCGCCGCGGCGGCACGGACGATGATCGAAGCGATGCGTCAGACGGTTCCGCCGCGGTCCGCGTCGACATCCGCGGGACCGAAACAAAAAAGGACCGCCCACGGGGGAACGGTCCGAAAGTCTAGGGAGGAAACCCCCACGAGGGGCCGCAAGACGGCGACCGCGTCGCTGGATTGCGCTCCGTCAACCCGACAGGGGTGGCCTTGTTCCTGGCGCCGATGCGCCGCGGCTTAGCGCCAAACCGCCCGGCAGCGGGGCCAGGCCGGCGGGGCGGCGCACCTCGGCGGGTCCGAACTCGGCGCGGTAGGTCCGCTCCAGCGTCATGAGGCCCCGGAGGGGTGCCTCGGCGAGGTCGAGGAGCCGGGCGTCGCGCCAGCGCACCTTGGAGCCGAGGCGGCGGCGGAACCAGCGCCCGCGCTCCTCCTCGACGAGCAGGATCAGCTTGCCGGTCCAGGTCCGGCGGAACCAGAAGCGTCCGGTCAGCGGCATGGTGATCTCACGCTTCGATGATCGAGCAGAATATACTGGATCCGGCTCAGCAACACAAAATGTTTCCGATCAAAGCGCGGACATTTTCGTGTGAAGACTGTTAACTTGAAGTAACGTTACACGTCGCTGGCCGGGGTGCCCGGCTCGCCGCCGTGCTTCGCCGTCTCGTAGAGAACCTGGGCGAGCTGCTCGGCCGAGTAGGGCTTGCGCACGAGGGCGAAGCCGTGGGCGTCGTCGGTGGCCAGCACGTGGCTGTAGCCGGAGGTCAGCACCACCGGCAGGTCGGGACGGTCGCCCTGAAGCTGCCGGGCGAGGGCGACACCCCCCATCCCCGGCATGACCACGTCCGAGAAGACCACGTCGAAGCGGTCCGGCGTCCGGTCGAGTTCGGCCAGCGCCTCCTCGGCGGACTTCGCCCAGACCGGCGCATGGCCGAGATCCTCCAGGATCTGGGTGCAGAAGCGCCCGACCCCGAGATTGTCCTCCACGACGAGGATGCACAGGCCCCGCCGCGGCTCCGCCGCCCGGCGGCGATCCCGGTCGGCCCCGGCCGTCTGGGCGGGCGCCGCGACCTGCGGCAGGTAGAGCGAGAAGGTCGTGCCCTGGCCCACCGTGCTCGCGACGTCGATGTCGCCGCCGGACTGCTTGGCGAAGCCGATGACCTGGCTGAGGCCGAGGCCGGTTCCCTTGCCGATCTCCTTGGTGGTGAAGAACGGTTCGAAGATCCGCCCCAGATCCGCGTCCGGGATGCCGCCGCCGGTATCGGTGACCCGCACGGCCACGAACGGCCCCGGCGCGCCGGCATGCCCGCGGATCGCCGGCATCGGGCCGTCGCCGGCGAGGCGCAGGGTCAGGCTGCCTTCCCCGTCCATGGCGTCCCGGGCGTTGACCGCCATGTTGATCAGCGCGGTCTCGAACTGGCTCTCGTCCGCGCGCACGTAGCGGGGCGCCTCGGGCAGGTCGATGACGACGCGGATGCGGGCGCCGGTGACCGAGTCGAGCATGTCGGCGATGCTGCGCAGGCGCGCGCCGATGTCGAAGACCTGGGGCTTCAGCGCCTGCCGCCGGGCGAAGGCGAGGAGCTGGCCGGTGAGCTTGGCCGCGCGGTCGACGGTGTCGGAGACCGCGTCGAGGTAGCGGCGGCGGCGCGCCTCGGCGAGGTCCGGCCGGCGCAGGAACTCCACGGAGGACCGGATGATGGTGAGCAGGTTGTTGAAGTCGTGCGCCACCCCGCCGGTGAGCTGGCCGATGGCCTCGAGCTTCTGCGACTGGCGCAGGGCCTCCTCGGCCTGGCGCTGCTCGGTGATGTCGCGCCCGAAGCCGTAGAACAGGCCGTCCTCCGGCACGACGGTCCAGAGCACCCGGCGCCGATCGCCGGTGCGGGTCAGGCAGGACAGTTCGACATCCTCGACCCGGTTCTCCGCGCAGAGCGGCCGCAGGGCCGTGCGGGCGGCTTCGCGCTCCGCGGCCGCCACGAAGTCCAGGGCGGACCGGCCCAGGGTCTCGGTCTCGGACCACCCGAGCGCCCGGCCCCAGGACGGGTTCACCGACTGGACCAGCCCGTCCCGGTCCGCGACGAGCTTCAGAACCGGCGACAGCGTCCAGACCCGGTCACGGTCGCGGGTCTGGGCGGCGACCTGGGCCTCCAGGCGTTCCGTCCGGGACTGGAGCAGCGTCTCGATCCGCTTCCGCTCGGAGATGTCATGGGCGAAGACGTAGAACCCGTCGACCTGCCCGTCCTCCCCCCGGCGCGGGAGGTAGCGGGTGTCGGCGATCCGGGTCTCGCGGTGCGGAAACGTCCAGGCCCATTCCTGGCGGATCTCCTGGCCGGCGAGCGCCCGCTCGATCGCGGGCCGTCGTTCCGCAAACGCCTCCGGGCCGATCAGGTCCGGGACGGTCTGACCGACGACCGCGTCGGGCATCCGGCCGGTCCAGGCCTCATAGGCGGCATTGGCGAACCGGTAGGTGAGGGTGCGGTCGATGAAGGCGATCAGGACCGGCATCGCGTCCGCGACCAGCCGAAGCTCCGCCTCCCGGGCCTGGAGCGCGATCTCGCTGCGGCGGCGCTCGGTGATGTCGTTGAACAGGATCGCGACGTGGTTCCGTCCCGGCCCGTCGACCCGGTAGGCGTGGACGTCGTACCAGCGGCCCAGGGCCTCGGCCGCCTGCTCGAACCGGACCGGCTCCCCGGTGAGGGCGACCTGGCCGAACAGATCGAACCAGCGCTGCTCGTGGCCGGGCGCGAGGTCCCGCATCCACCGGCCGACCGCGTCGGTCAGGCCGGTCTGCCGCTCGAAGGCGGGATTGACCTCCAGGAAGCGGTAATCGACCGGCCGGTCGCCGTCCGCGAACTTCATCTCGATGAGGCAGAAGCCGGCATCGATGAACGCGAACAGGGAGCGGTAGCGCTCCTCGTTCAGGCGCAGGGCGGCCTCGGCGTTGCGGGAATCCAGCTGCGTCATCACCGCCCGGGCGAGGGCCTTCAGGACGAAGAGCTGCGGGTCGGTGAGCGTGCGCGGCACGCGGTCGAGGACGCAAAGCGTCCCGATGGCCCAGCCGTCCGGCGTCACCAGGGGCACGCCCGCGTAGAAGCGCAGGTGCGGCTCGCCCGTCACCAGGGCGTTGGCGGCGTGCTCCGGCACCGTCGCCAGATCGGGCAGCACGAGGACGCCGTCGGCGCGCATGGCCTCGGTGCAGAACCCGAACGCGAGGGGCATCGATCGCGTCGGATGGCCGAAAGCGGCCTTGATCCACTGCCGGTCGGCATCGACGAAATTGATGTGCGCCATCGGCGTGCCGCAGGCCTGGGCGGCCATCTCGGCGATCTCGTCGAAGGCGCGCTCCGGGGGCGTGTCGAGGATCGCGTAGGCGCGCAACGCGGCAAGCCGCTGCGGATGCTGGGGCTCGAAACCCGACAGGCGGGGTATTGTTGCGGTCCGCGACACGGGATCGTCATAGCCTAAGCTTCCGCTTCTCCCTAGAGCGCATTCCGACGCCGCGTGTGCCGGTTCCTCGAAGGAATGCGCGCTGTCACAAGGATCTGGGGGCGCCGGACTGAGGCAATCCGGTCGTATACCGCTCGCATCGATTTCCGGATCACGCTTCCGAAGAGATGATCGGCCGAAGATGTCTGCGATTGTCGGTTACTAGACATTCGCGTTGACCCTGGCCTCGTCGGGCGCTGTCCCGATCATCATCGGCGTCCTGCAGGGGATTCCGATCCCGTTCGGATGCCGGCCGCGGTGCCATCGCGACCGCGCAACCCGGTGCCAGGCGCCCGGCCGCACCGGCGTCGCGGCGGCCYGTGGATCGGATCGCCGCGGCCGGGAGCCCGCGGGCCGGATGCGGCGTTGCCGGCTCAAAGGGGACGGGTTCGGATCAGGCATGGCCAAACGCAGGACGAAGGCGGGCGCCCAGCAGAAACTGGACGACGCGCCGCTGATGCCCACCGGTGCCCTGGCGGTGTCGCTCCTGGCCTATGCCCAGGAGCCCGGGCCGGTGGTGCACGTCGCCCGGGATAGCCGCCGCCTGGAGGAGCTGTCCGCCGCCCTCCGGGCGCTGGATCCCGATGCGCAGGTCGCGGTCTACCCGGAATGGGATTGCCTGCCCTTCGATCACGCCTCGCCGTCGCGGGCGACGATGGGCGCTCGGGCCGCCGTGCTGCGCTGGCTGACCGACCGGTCCGCCCTGCCGGACTTCGTGCTGACGACCGCTCCGGCGCTCGTCCAGCGCGTGCCCCCGCCGGAGACCTGGGCCTCGGCCCGGGTGACCCTGCGGGTCGGCGATCCCCTCGACGTCGCCGCCGCGACCGCCGACCTGAAGCGCCTCGGTTACATCCTCGACGAGCGGGTCGACGAGCCCGGCGAGATCGCCGTCCGCGGCCGGACCGTCGAGGTCTTCCCCGCCGCGGCGCCGCGGCCCTGCCGGATCGCGCACGCGGAGGGCCGCGTCACGGCGATCCGTTCCTACGACCCGATCTCGCAGCGCTCCGTGGCGGAGACCGACGAACTCGTCATCGACCCGGCCACCGAGATCGTCCTGGAGCCCGGCTCCGGCCAGAGCTTCACACCGTTCACTGGCCAGGAGCACCGCCTCGACCGCTACTACCCGCGCCTCGTCACCTTCCTGGACTACGTGCCCGAGGCCCGTCTCGTGGTCGAGGACGGGACGAAGGCCCGCATCGACGCCTTCTTCGAGCAGATGGACGAGGCCCGCGGACGGCTCAAGGCCCGCGACGAGCGCGCGCAACCCGGCGCCGGCCTCTACCTGACCCCCGAGGCCTGGCACGCCATCGTGGCGGCGCACGGCCGGATCGCCGCCACCGCGGCGGCCGGGGAACCCCGCGCCATGCCGGTCTTCGCCGGGGATCATAGGCCGGGCACGGCCTTCGCCAAGGTTCTGCGCGAGCGGCTGAAGGCCGGCGACGTGGTCGTGCTCGCCGGCACGGTCCGACCGCTGCGGCGCCTCGTGCGCCAGGCCGGCAAAAGCGCCGAGCGCCCGATCCGCCTGATCGACGCCTGGGCCGACGTGGCCGCGGCGGCGCCGGGCGACGTCCTCGCCCTGGAGGCCCCCCTGGCGGCCGGGTTCCGGGTTCCCGAGCAGGGCGCGACCGTGATCGCCGCCGCCGACCTGTTCGGCCCGGAGGCCGCCGTGGCGGGGAGCGCCCGGGCGATCCTGCCGATGGGCGAGGTCGACCTGCGCCCCGGCGACGTCGCGGTGGACCGGGATCACGGCCTGTGCGTGTTCGAGGGGCTGGAGCCGGTGGCGACGCAGGGTGAGGCGCCCTCCGAGGCCCTGCGCCTGCGCTTTTCCGGCGACGCGATCCTGATGGTGCCGGTGACCCAGGCGGACCGGATCTGGCGCTACGGGCCGGAGCCCGACGCCGTCACCCTCGACAAGCTCGACGGCGGCACCTGGCCCCGGCGCCGCCTGGAGGCGGAGGCCACCATGGCGCGAACCGCCCGCCTGATGCTGGAGGCGGCCCGCGCCCGCCGGGAAACCGAAGCCCCGATCCTGACACCCCCGGCACGGGAGATGGAGCGGTTCGCCGCCGGTTTCGGCTTCGCGCCGACGCCCGACCAGGCGGCCGCGGTCGACGCCCTGATGGCCGACCTCGCCTCCGGCCGGCCGATGGACCGGCTGGTCTGCGGCGATGTCGGGTTCGGCAAGACCGAGGTGGCGCTGCGCGCGTTGGCGGCCGCGATCTTCTCCGGCAAGCAGGCGGCGCTGATCGCCCCCACAACCGTGCTGGCGCGCCAGCATGCCGAGACCCTGCGCCGCCGCTTCGGCCGGTTCGGCGTGGAGGTGGCGCAGCTCTCGCGCCTCGTGGCGCCGGCCGAGGCCAGGCGCGTCAGGGCGGGACTCGCCGACGGCTCGATCCGGCTGGTGGTCGGCACCCACGCCCTCGCCGGCAGCGGCGTCTCCTTCGCCGACCTCGGCCTGACGGTGATCGACGAGGAGCAGCGCTTCGGCGCAAAGATGAAGGCCGATCTGCGCCGCCTCGCCGCGGGCGGTCACGTCCTGACGCTCACCGCGACCCCGATCCCCCGCACGCTCCAGGCGGCCCTTGTCGGCCTCCAGAGCCTCAGCGTGCTGGCCACGCCCCCGGCGCTCCGCCAGCCGGTCCGGACCGTAGTGGCGCCCTTCGACGCCGAGGCGGTGCGGGAGGCACTCGTCCGCGAGCACCGCCGGGGCGGCCAGAGCTTCGTGGTCTGCCCGCGGATCGAGGAGATTGCCCCCATGGCCGAGCGCCTGCGCACCCTGGTGCCGGGCCTCACGATCCTCGTGGCGCACGGGGACCTGAAGCCCTCGGCCATGGACGAGGTTATGGTCCGCTTCGCCGACGGCGACGGCGACGTGCTGCTCGCCACCGCCATCGTGGAGAGCGGGCTGGACGTGCCCCGGGCCAACACCATGCTGGTCTGGGACGCCGCACGGTTCGGGCTGGCGCAGCTCCACCAGCTCCGCGGGCGCGTCGGCCGCGGGCAGCGGCGCGGCACCGTCCATCTGCTGAGCGACCCGGCCGCGCCCCCACCGGCGGCGGCGCTCCAGCGCCTGCGCGCCCTGGAGGCCCTCGACCGGCTCGGCGCCGGCTTCGCGGTGAGCGCCCGGGACCTCGACCTGCGCGGCGCCGGCGACCTCGTCGGCGAGGATCAGGCGGGCCACGCCAAGCTCGTCGGGCTCGGCCTCTACCAGCACCTGCTGCAGCTGGCGCTGACCGCCGCCAAGGGCGAGCGCGCCGAGGATTGGAGCCCGGAGATCGACCTCGGCCTGCCGAGCCGGATCCCGGCGGATTACGTGCCCGAGCCCGAGATCCGCCTCAGCCTCTACACGCGGCTGCTGCGCCTGCGCGACGCGGAGGCGATCGAGGCGCTGGCCGGCGAGGTGGAGGACCGGTTCGGGGCCGCGCCGGATCCGGTCCGCGCCCTGTTCGACCTCGCCCGGCTGCGGGCGGCCTGCTGCGACCTGGGCGTCGCCCGGCTGCGGGG
>NZ_JBFUGA010000108.1:0-19562 GCF_056403155.1 Methylobacterium sp. P3_A11 | reverse complement strand
CAGGCGGCCKGCAAGGCCACCGGCAACGACAAGCTCGTGGCCGAGGGCAAGGCGCAGGAGCTGAAGGGCGAGGCGCAGAAGACGGTCGGCGACGTCAAGGACGGCGCCAAGACCCTCGCCGACAAGATCACCGGCACGCACTGACCGCGGCCGGATGGGGCCGGCCGGACCGGCCCCACCCCCGGATCGCAGAAGCCCCAGCAGCCCGATACAGGAGCCCATCCGATGCCGCGCAAGACCCTGACGGCGTCCGTCGTCCCCGGGCTCGTCGTCCACCTCGGTCGCCGTCACGCACGGCGTGATCGCAGCGGCCGGACATCCTGAACGGTGACCCGACGCGGCCCAGCACATAGGACCGGCACGTCGTCGTTGCGCGCCGCGCCGGTCCGTCCGGCGACCCGCCGCTGGCGTGCCCGCCGCCCGATCGGATCGTGCCACCTGCGCGAGCAGAGGCCGTGAGGCGCGTCGGCCACCTTTTTCTGCGTCAGGAATTCGTCTTCCTGGCGCTTGCCATTATGCTGATCGCCGGTGCCGCCGTGGCCTACTGGGCCTCGCGCGCCACCGTCCTGACCGTCGCAGTGGCGCCGCGCGACGGCACAGAGCCGGCCCTGATCCAGGCCTATGCCGATGCCCTGGCCAAGCGCCACAAGGAGATCCGCCTGCGGATCCTGCCCTTCGACGACGTCCGGGACAGCGCCGAGGCGCTGCGCGACGGACGCGTCGATCTGGCGATCGTGCGTCCCGATGTCGATCTCCCCGACAACGGCCTGACCCTCGCCATCCTGCGCGATCAGGCGCTGATCATCGCCGCACCCGAGGCCTCCGGCATCGACCGCTTCCCCGACCTGGATCGCAAGCGGCTCGCGATCCTCGCCCATCGGGACGCCGACGAGGCGCTCATCCGCGCCATGCTCGATCATTACGGTCTGACCCTGGTCGCGCCGGAGCCGGAGGGCGCCCTGCAGCCACGTCAGGTCGCCCTGATCGAATTGGCGGAGAGCGACCTCGCCGCTGCCTTCGCCCGCAAGCGGATCGACGCGGTGATCTCGGTCACGGCGCCGACGGCGCCGACCGCCCAGCGAATCGTCGGCCTCATCCAGTCGGTGAGCCGTAACCGCAAAGTTTCGTTCGTCGATGTCGAGAATGCCGAGGCCATCGTCGCCCGGATGCCGCGGCTGCAGGTCGTGACCATGCCCGCCGAGACCTTCGGCGGCAGCCCCAAGGTTCCGGCCGACGATGTGCATACGGTCGGGGCCTCGTACCGGCTGATGGCGCGCTCGAACCTCGCCCGTTCGGTCGCGGCCGATGTCACCCAGAACCTCTTCGAACTGCGCAGCGGCATGGCCAATGTGACCCCCGCCGCCGACTACGTGCAGGCGCCCGCCTACGACAGCACCGTCGGGGCGACCAGTGCCCGGCTGCCGATCCATCCCGGCGCGGTCGACTACTTCGAGCGCGAGCAGCAGAGCTTCATCGAGCGATACGAGACCTGGATCTACCTGGTCGCCTTTCTCGGGGGTGGCATCGGCTCTGCGCTGGCGTGGATCGGTCAGCGCCTGTCACGCCTGCGGCGCGAGCGCACCGAGGAGGCGACCGACCGGCTGCTGCAGATCCGCCAGGAGGCGCAGGAGACCGGCAACGCCGGACGCCTCGAGATCCTGGCTCGCGAGATCGACGACCTCGCGGGCGACATCGCCAAGCACGCCCTGGAGCGGCCGACCGAGGCCCGGACCATGTCGGCTGCGGCCATCGCCATCGATGCGGCGCGCTCGACCGTGAAGCGCGCCATCACGGCGGGCCGGAGCACGGATGACGGGTCGGCGCTGGCCGGCAGGGCCGTCGCCGCCGACACCGCGTCCAAGGGGGCGTGACCCGTTGCGGCGGCCCACCGCCGTATCACCCGGGCTACGGCCCGCACCAAGGAAGGATGACGCGATGAGCAAGGGATATCCCTCGATGACCGCCCTGCTGGGCCTGCTGGCCGTGGCCGGCTACCAGAACCGCGATCGGATCGCGGAGTGGCTCGGCGGCCACGCCAAGGATGCGCCCCGGTCGCCGCCGCCGCAGGTATCGACCGCAACCGGGTCCACCACGCCGGCGAATCTGGAGCGGCTACTCGGCAGCGCCGGCTCGGCGGGGGTCGGCGGTCTCATCGCCGGCGGCCTGACCGAACTCGTCGACCACTTCACGAAGGGCGGCCACGCCGAGACCGCGCGATCCTGGATCGACCACGGGCCGAACCGCGATATCCCGACCGCCGATCTCGAGCGCGTGATCGGGCCGGAGACCCTCGAGGCCCTCGAGCAGCGGACCGGCTTGAGCAGGAGCGAGCTGCTGGCGCGACTCTCGCGCGACCTCCCGTCTGCCATCGACCGTTACTCGCCGGACGGGCGCCTGCCGGCCTTCAGCTGATCGGTCCCGCCAAGACAGGCCATCGCGGCACCACGGGCGGCGCTCCTGCGTCCGCGCGGCGGTGCCGCCCGCTAATCGACCAGCTCGTCCACCTTCGCCATCAGGGAGGGCGAGATGGTTAGCCCGAGGGTGGCCGCCGTCTTCAGGTTCAGCAGCATCAGAAATCGATCGCTCGCCTGGACGGGAAGGTCGCCAGCGACGGCGCCGCGCAGGATCCGATCGACATAGCCGGCCGCCCGCTGGACGTCCTGCTCGACGCTGGTCGTGTAGGCGGCAAGTCCGCCGAGACGCACCGGTGCCGCGTAGGCATAGACCGCGGGCAGGTGATACGTGGCGGCCAGTTCCACGATCTGCGGACCGTAGACGCCCGTCACCGCGTCCGGCAGCGCGATCAGCCCGCTTTTCGGCTGCTCGGCGAAGCGGGTGATCGCCGCCTCGATCTCGGCGGCATCGTGCACGCCTGCGATCTGAGCCTGGATACCAAGCTCCGGGCCGATGCGCGCCAGCTCGGCCGCATAGCCCGCGAGGCGCGCAGGATAGTCCGGATTGAGCAGCGCCAGCGCCCGCACGACGCCGGGGCTGAGTTCCTTGAGCAGCTGAAGCCATTTGCCGACGAGGGTGAAGTCGAAGTTTGTGAAGCCGGTGAGATTGCCGCCGGGTCGTGCTAGGCTGGACACGAAGCCGCCGCCCACCGGATCCTGAAGCATCATGAACACGACCGGCGTGGTCGTCGTGGACCGCTGGAGCGCGGTCGCTCCGACAACGCCCTGCGCGAGCACGACGTCGGGATTGCGCGCCAGGATCTCCTCGGCCTGCCGGCGCATCCGCTCGGCGTCGCCATTGCCGTAATGCAGATCGACCGCGAGGTTCTGCCCCCAGGTCCAGCCGGCGCGCTGGAGGCTTTCCCGGAGTGTCTCGTCGATCACGGCGCTGTCGGGATGGTCTGCGCCGTAGACCAGCAGGATCCCCAGACGACGCTGGCCCTTTGCCTGACCCATGGCCAGCGACGGCCACGCGGCCGTACCGCCCAGGCCCGCGATGACGTCGCGTCGTCTCATGCATCGCTCTCCCGCCGACGACCCGTCCGACCGCCTCGGCCGGGCGAGGCTTCGTTCGCGCCCCGGAAGACCCTACCATGCGCCGCCTTACGTCCGGGCTGTCGCGGACCTGCTATGCGGGTCCGCCGGGGCGACCGTCAGCGGACCTCCACCCGGCTCCCGCTCGCACCGTTCAGGAGGCGTTTCAGGTGAAAGGCCGCGACCCCGTCGTCCGCACGCAGTCCGACCAGGGCCGCGAAGGCCGACAGGGCTCCCGCTTCGCCGGCCTCGAGCTTCGCGTAGGCCTCCTGATACCGATCGAGCAGGGTGCCGTCATAGGCGGCTTCCGTGAGGGGTTCGTAGGCGCGCAGCGACGTCTGCTTGCCGCGCAGGAGCAGATCCCCGAGGGGGCGACCGCGGAACTGCCCGGCCCGGATAACGACGGCCTCGCTGACGCAGATCCGTGTCCCGAAGGCCTTGTTGGCGTTCTCGAGGCGCGCCGCGGTGTTGATGGTGTCGCCATAGGCCGTGTAATCGAAGTATCGGCCGCCGCCGAAATTCCCCACGATCGCCGGCCCGGCATGGACGCCGATCCGGGTCACGCCGATCTCGATCCCGCGCTCGCGCCAGCGGCTCCGGAAGCCCTCCGCCGCCTGATCGAGGGCGAGCGCGCAGTCGACCGCCCGGGCGGCATGGTCGGGCTGGTCGCCCGGCGCGCCGAACAGCACGTGCAGCGCGTCGCCCACGATCTTGGCCACCGTGCCCTCGTGGGCGAACACCACATCGGTCATCTCGGCGAAATAGCCGTTCAGGATCTCGGCGAGCTGCAGCGGATCGAGGCTCTCCACCAGACCCGTGAAGCCGGCGATGTCCGTGAACAGGGAGGCCACGTCGCGCCGGTGGCCGCCGAGTTCCAGGCCCGACGCGTCCCCGGCGAGCCGCTCGGCGAGGTTCGGCGAGAAGTACCGCGCCAGGGAGGCATGGGCGCGTTCGGCCAGCGATTGCCGCCGCCGTCCTTCGCGCAACTCCTCGACGTGCCGCAAGGTCCGCTCGATCGTCGTCTCGAGATCGGTGAAGTCGATCGGCTTCGTCAGGAAGTCGAAGGCGCCCCGGTTCATCGCTGTGCGGATGTTGGCCATGTCGCCGTAGGCCGAGACGATGATGGTGGACGGCCGCTCGGCGAGGTCCTGCAGCTTGGCGAGCAGCGTGAGCCCATCCATGCGGGGCATGTTGATGTCGGAGACGACCAGATCGACGTCGCGGTGCTCCGCAAGCCGTTCCAGCGCCTCCTGCCCGTCATGGGCGAACAGGAACGCGACCACGCCCTGGCGGATCTGCCGACGGAATTTCTGGGTGATCAGCGCCTCGAGATCCGGTTCGTCGTCGACGACGAGGATCTTGGCACCGGTGCGGCCCGGGGTCATTCGGCCCCCGCGAACGCGGCCAGGCGGCTGTCGATCTCGGCCTTCAGCAGGGCGAAATCGATGGGCTTGGTGATCAGGCCCACCGCACCGGCGGCCTGGACCTTCGCGCGCGTCTCGGCATCGCCGTAGGCCGTGATCATGATCACCGGCACGTCGGGCCGGGCTTCGCGCACCAGCGGCAGCAATTCGAGGCCAGTCATCCCGGGCATGTTGATGTCCGAGAACATCAGGATCAGGCTCGGCCCGGTGGACCCCGTGATGCGCTCGAGGGCCTCGGCGGCCGAATGCGCGAAGTCCATCGCGAAGCGGCCGGCACGCAGCTCGCGGCGAAACTGCTGGCGGAACAGGTCGGTGACGTCGGGTTCGTCGTCGACGACGAGGATCAAGACGTTCATGGTTTGCTCTCGGCCTCCGTCGCCGATCCTGGGGGCGCGGCGTACATAGGCCCGGCCATCGTCGCGCCCTGGCGCGGCACGATGAGGGTGAATTCCGTGTACGCGCCCGGCTCTGTAGCGATGTCGATCGTTCCGCCGTGCTGTTTGACCACGATATCGTGGCTCAGGGACAGGCCGAGGCCCGTGCCCTCTCCGGCCGGCTTTGTGGTGAAGAACGGGTCGAACATCTTGGCCTTGACGCCCTCGGGAATGCCGGTGCCGTTGTCGCGCACGCGGATCTCGATGCCATCGCCCCGATCCCGGGTGCTGACCGAGAGCGTCGGCTCGTAGCCCTGCTCAGCGCCCTCGGCCTTCTTCTCGGTGGCATAGAAACCATTCGACATCAGGTTGAGAAGGACCCGCGTGATCTCCTGGGGGTAGATGTCGGCGATCCCGGCGGCAGGATCGTAGTCGCGCACGAGGGTCACGTTGAATCCGGGCTTGGCCGCCCGGGCACCGTGATACGCAAGATTCAGGCTCTCCTCGACCAGTGCATTGACCTCGACCGGGCGATGCTCGCTCGATCCGGTGCGCGAATGCAGCAGCATGTTCTTGACGATGGAATCCGCACGCTTGCCGTGCTGGACCACCTTGTCGAGGTTGCCCTTCAGAAGTTCGGCGATCTCGTCGACCTCCCGCCGCATCTCCGGATCGAGGGCGGTCGGTTCGAGCACATCCCGAAGCTCGTCCACGAGTTCCTTCGACAGCGAGGCGAAGTTGTTGACGAAGTTCAGTGGGTTCTTGATTTCGTGGGCGATGCCGGCGGTGAGCTGCCCCAGCGACGCGAGCTTCTCGGACTGGACGAGACGGCTCTGCGCCTTCTGAAGATCGTCGAGTGACCGGTTGAGGTCGCGGGTCCGCTCTTCGACCTTCGCCTCCAGGGTCTCGTAGGAATCCTGCACCCGGCTCGCCATGGTGTTGAAGCGATGGGCCAGGGTCTCGATCTCGTCGCCGGTGCGGATCACGATGCGCTCGGACAGGTCTCCGGCGCCGAAGCGCTCCGCACCGTCCTCGAGCTGGCGGATGGGAACGACCATGCGCCGGGCCAGGAAGGTGCCCGCCACGGTCGCGAGCAGCACGCCGAGTCCCATCAGCGACGTGGTCTGAATGACCGATTCCAGGGCCGGTCCCATCGCGTCGCGCAGTGATTCCTGGACAAACACGATCCAGTCGACACGGGGGATGCTGGCATGCGCCGCCAGAACCCAGCCACCGTCGATTCCCGTTGTGATCTCATAGTCCTGCCCGGCCGTCCGGGAGCCGGGCAGCGCCGTCGCGACCTCCGGAAGGCCGGACAGGTCCGTGTCGCGCAGGACCAAGCTGAGATCCGGATGCGCGATCAGCCGTCCGGTCGCAGTCGTCACGAAGGCGTAGCCGTGGTCGCCGACGTTGATGGCGCTGACGACGTCCCAGATCAGCTTCAGGTTGACCTCGGCGACGGTGACGCCCGGGTCGCGCCCGGCATGCGCCACCGACACGGTCATGTACGGTTCCGAGCCCCGCCGGAAATAGACGGGGCCGAACCATGTCTTCTGGCTCAGCGCCTGGGTGAACCGTGGCGAGGTGGAGAAATCCTTGCCGCTCGCGATGACGTCGGGCTCCAGCCGCGACACTCGCAGCTGTTCCTTGCCGGCTGGATCGAGGTAGGCCACCTCGGTGATCGCCGGCGCCTGACGCAGGAGCCGGATGAAATCGTAGCGCTGCTGCTCGGCGGAGACCCGCCGCCATTCGGCGCGGGTCGTCCAGCCGATCTGGCTCTCGATCCCGGCGAGGAAGGCCTCGACGCGTTCGGCCGCCGCCCGGGCTTTGGTGCGCTGCGTCTCGATCGCCGTCCGCTTGGCGTCCTGGTAGTTCAGCGTCAGATCGACGGCGCCGTTGATGAGCAGCACCAGGCTGACGAGGCCCACGAAGGCCACGGCGAACTTCGCCGAGAGCGGCAGCCGGAGCCAGCGCGGCACCGTGTTGGACTCCGCCGGGACAGCGAGCAGGCGCGGCGCCGTCACTCGACGATCTCGTCGGCTTGGGCGAGGAGGGCCGACGTGATGTCCACGCCGAGGCTGCGCGCCGTCTTGAGGTTCACGATGAAGTCGAACTTCGTGGGCGCCTGGATCGGCAGGGACGCCGGGTTGTCGCCGTGGAGGATGCGGTCGACATAAGTCGCGGCCCGTCGGACCACCTCGACCGGATCCGGACCGTACGACATCAGGCCGCCGCGCCGGGCGAAGCGCTGGATGGCGAACACGGCCGGGATCCGATGGCTGGCGGCCAGTGCGACGATGTGGTCGCCGTTGGCCTCGCTGAAGGTGCCCGGCGCGACGATGATCCCGGCCTGACCCTGGCGTGCCAGATCCGAGATGACCGGTTCGATGGCGTCGGCCGTCTCGACCTTCACGACGGTGGGTTCGATCCCGAGGCTGGCTGCCGTGGCCTGGAAGTGCTCCGCGTAGAGATTGTTGCCTTTGACCACGGTGCTCGGATTCGACAGCAGGGTCACGCGGCGCAGGGTCGGCACTGCCTCCTTCAGGGCCGCGAGCCATTTGCCCCCCAGCATCGGCTCGTACAGCGTGAATCCCGTGATGTTGCCGCCCGGCCGCTGGAGGCTCACGGCATAGCCGAAGCCGACTGGATTGGAGGCTCCGACGAACACGATCGGGATGTCCCGGGTCAAGGCGGACACCGCGGAAAGCTGCGCACTGAGATACGTGAAGATGACCCGCGGCTGCCGGGCGACGAGTTCTGCCGCCAGGGCGCGTGTCCGCTCGGGGTCGGCCCCGTCCCACCGATCCTCGATGGCCAGGTCCGCCTGGCCGCGGTCACGCAGCGCGCCGTGGAACGCCGCCGCCAGGGCTCGACCTTCGGCATCGCTCTCCGCGAACGGCCAGAACGCGGCCACGTGGCCCCGCGTCTGCGCCCCGGCTGCGGAGGGCCATCCCGACAGGACCCACGGCAGGCCAGCGATGACGGTTCGCCGCCGCATTCGAGTATCGCGCCCGTTCATGCCAGAGGTCCCCGCCCCGCGGACCGGACCGCAGGCACGCCCAGCCCCGGCGATCGACCGCCGGAGCATAGTGCAAGCTCGGCCTTGACACCACGCGCGGTCCCGCGCGCGGTTATCAAAATGCCAGCCGCATCCCGCCGACGATGTTTCGCGGCGCACCCGCGAACACCGATCCGGTGGTCGCCAGCGCGGCGGTGCGGTTCTGGAGGCCGGTCGGGCCGCTGATCCCGTTGGCGAGGTTCTGTGCGGAGGCGACGTCGGTCGTGCCGAACAGGTTGTATACCTCAAGGTGCAGGCTGAGCCGTTTCGCGTAACCGGCCGTCAGCGCCGTGGCGTAGTGCAGGTTGGCGTTGACGACCGCGTGGCCCGACGCCTTCAGCGAGGAGCCGTTGTCGCGGTGGAAATCGCCCTGGACGACCGCCTCCACGAAGGCGCCGGGTCCGGCGAGCGGACCGCTTGGCAGGTCGTAGCCGAGGCGGGCTAGAAGCTGGTGAGCCAGGGCCGTCCGACGGATGCTCGGTGCCGATGACCCCGCCTGAATGACTGAGGGCTTGGCGGGCAGCGTGAAACCCAGGACAGCTTGGAGCAGCAGCGCTGAGAGCGCATCCTTGCCGATGATCGCGCGTCCCCCGACCCTCTGAGGCTTGCGACGATACAGGGTCCGATTCAGGCAGCCGCGCTACGGGGCGTCAATCGATCGACCGAGCACGGCCAAGTCCAATCCCGGACTTCGGGATGGGTGATGATCATGGCTATCCCCTGCTGACCCTGGACTAGAGGCAACAAAAAACCCGCCAGATCCAGGATCGGGCGGGCTGCCTGTGTGGCTGGGGGACCTGGATTCGAACCAGGACTAGAGGAGTCAGAGTCCACCGTTCTACCGTTAAACTATCCCCCAATCAGCCGTCAGCCCGGTGCATCCGAAGTTCGAGATGACAGAGCGACGCCCGTGCCGCATCGAGCGGCTTCGGGCGTGGGCGGTGGGATATGCGGAATGCTTCGAGAGGTCAACCGGTTGTTCTGCGGTTGACGCGACCTCCACCACGGCCCTAACCGTGAGGCCGCGGATACCGCCAGGAAGGGTGGCCGAGTGGTTTAAGGCAGCGGTCTTGAAAACCGCCGTGGGGGCAACTCCACCGTGGGTTCGAATCCCACCCCTTCCGCCAGCGGGCATCGACCGCGCGGCGTAAATTCCGCCGGCCGGCGGTCTAGCCCACCATCTGCCCCACCAGAGAACGGGATGCGATGGTCGAGGAAGCGCCGATTGTCTCAGAGCTTCGCAGAGCCCTGGAGGCCAGCGACCAGGAGTCAGTTGCCGCGGCGGACGCGGTGCTGCCCGACCTCGCCGCCGAATCGCACCCGCCCGCCGAGGGCTTCACTCTCGATCATGTCGAGACATCGCGGACCAGAGCCCGTGCGGACGAGGCGTCGACCGCCGACGGGGCAACTGGAGCGTCCAATCTGGTCCGGATCGCGAACTTTCGGGCGCATTCGGTGAAGGGATGAGCGGCATCCATCCCAATTCCGACCAAGAGTCGACCGCCAGGCGCCTGATGGAGCGGTTGCGTAGCTTCGCGCAGGGACTTGGTATGAGCGACACGGATGCCCGCCAGATCATCGATCGTGTGATCGCCTCGGACCCGTCAGCGGGGGATGGACACCTCATGGCGAAGGCGCGCACCTGGATCCTGACCGCGCTGGCCTAGCGGCAGTTGACGACACCGACCTGATCCTTGAGGCGATCGCCACGCTGCGGGCCGCCGACGTCGATGTGGCCCCGATCGGCAACCTCGGCTGAGCCTGAAAGCCGTCGCCTCCTTCAAGGAAGCGGCTTCGACTCACTCAGGAACGTTGCCAATCGGCCAAGGCCGCGGCTTGGACAGCTTCGATCCACGCACTCTTGCCCGCGCCATAGTCTTGGGAGTCGTCGGGATGAAGTTCTCGGCAATGCGCCTTCTCGTGTTGGTAGACGGCAACAATCCCCGGTCTTTTGCGTAGGTAGCTCCGAAACGCGAGATGGCGGTCGATATCCGGCGCGTCGACGCCGCAGCAATGCAGTTGAACAAGACGCCGTCCAGTGTCCGGCTCAGTCTTCGCAGCGTAACGCCGTCCGGAAGGCCCGAATTCACCCCACAATTCGTAGCAGGCCTGTTCGAGAACATTCCTCCTGAGGTCCAGGTCGTCAAGACCTCGGGCAACAGGTAGGAGGTCGAGAATGGGCTTTGTCCTCAAGCCTGGGACAGCCGTTTATCTAACGTGGTGGACGGTCAGCAGGTTTGGGCAAAGTGCAGCCTGCAGAACCGAAGCTTCCGTCTGGGCCGATGCCGACCACCGAGGGTCGTGATCGACCAACGCAACCTTAAAGGGTGGCGGCATCGGCTTCGGCAATCCGATTGACTGATACGCCGCGTCGCATTTCCTGCTGCGGCTTCGCAACAGGTCGTCGAGAGCTCTCTCACGCCACTCCGATCGCAAGCCGACCGGCGGAAATCCACCCAACCGCGACGTTCAGCTGGTCGCGGCGGCTACTCCGCACCTGGCAGAAGGACGCTTGTCCGCTTCGGACGAGGTCCGCTGGAACATCGGACGGTCCGGTCGTGACCGAAGCCGGTCCGTGTTGGCTATCCTGCCTCAGGCTTCCGACCAGCCAATGAGTCGGCGTTCCATCGCTCATCGTCCAACCTTCACAGGCATCAAGCTTTTGCGGTCGATTTCTGGAATCTTCGTCATCTGTTCGAAGGGCACGACCGCCATCACGTGACCATCCGGCATCTTGATGACGTTGAATTGCTTGCCGGTGATCTTATCGGTCGCCATCGCGACCATGAGCTGCATCGGCTCGAACGGCGTGACGACAAAATCGTGCCCCCAGGCGCCGACAATGCTCGATAAGGAGGCCATGGCCACGCCCGTGCCGGCGAGGAGTGCGACAGCCGGCAGAATTGCGCGCCTCATGAGACATCCCTTCCGGTTCGATCGTTGGGATTTCGCGCTCCGCGCTGAGCAGTTACCGGGACTGGATCATCATCGCCCGCCTCGTATCGGAGAGTCGACGTCGAAAGAGGAGCACGGCAAAGAGAAATCCCGATGACGCCGTATGTGTTCCGACTGTTGCGGCAACCGTCGGTGCCTTCAGTCAGGGTGGGGGCGCAATGAGCGTGGAACGGGTGACGGCGCAGGCCGAACAGCGGCGCTCCCCACGGCGGATTGCCATCAGGCCGGTCCGTGGGGTCGTATACGCGCTGCGTACCACGATCCGGATTGCCGGCGCGCTCGTCCTCGGCGCCCTCGGGATCCTGTTTCTGAACTACGTCGTGCTTTCGACCGACAAAGCGCACGCCTATCGCAACCTCGATCCGAGCCTTGCCGAATGCCGCGACGGGCTCGCGAGGGGTTGGACGGTCCTCGCCGATACTGGCCGCGAGACCTTGCGGGCGACGATGGAGTCCGATGGCGACGGCTGGGTCGACGCGAGCAACGACGAAGGCGCGGTGATCGCGACGGATGCGCGGTGGGCGACACGGCTGCRCTGCGCCCTTCAGCGCCACGTTGTCCCGGCCCGCGAGGCCGGCGGGCAGGATCTGTCCTACCACCTCGGCTTCATCGAGTTCCAGGAGGACGGCGAACCTTACGCACTGGTCTCCCGCGAAGGGGCGAGCGACGCCGCCATCGACAGCGCGATGCTTCGCCACGCCATGGAAACCGAGATGCGGGCCAAGAGCATGCCGGCCACGATGGTCAAGCCCGTCATCACTCAGCTCGACGCGCTGAAGAAGCATCTTTCGACGGGGTCGCACTATGTGATCGCGTTCGTCCACGGCTGGCGGCACGATGCGCGGATCGGCGACGGCAACGTGGCGGACCTCCGCCTCTACGCGGCCCACGCCGCCCGTTTCCTCGCACAGCGCTGCCCGAGCGACCCGAGCGTCTGCGACATGGATGTGACGGCCATCTATGTCGGCTGGCGCGGGGCGCGGGTCGACGAACGCGGCCTGCAGCTCTGGTTCGGCAACGCGATCGGCGGTTTCTTTGGAAACCTGTCGGCCGGCGCCACCCTGTTCGATCGAAAGCCGGTGAGCGAGGCCGTCGCCCCTGCGGCGATCTCAGCCCTCCGCACGCTCGAGACGACCCTCAGCGCGCCGGGGGCGCACAACAAGCTGATCGTTGCCGGGCACAGCCTCGGCGGCAACATGCTGGCGAGCGGGCTCAAGGACGACGTGGTCAAGGCGGTGCGCCGCCATCGGTTCGGAGAGACGTTGCCGCCGGTCCTCGGCAATCTCGTGGTCCTGATCAATCCCGCCTCCGAGGCGAGCAAATGGACCGCGATCCAGCGCGAGGTCTGGATGAAGCTGGCCGACCATGCCGACGCGAACACGCCGGCCTCCGAGGTGGCGCACGACGACGGCTACTTTCCGGCCGACCAGAGGCCGGTCCTCATGTCGGTGACTGCGGCCCTGGCTTTCCCCGCGGGCGGCCTGAGACCCGGGGATTGCGCGTGGATCGGCCTCGATGTCGACGACGCCTTCGCCGCCGCCCGCCGGAAGATCCGGAGCCGACTCTCGGCGACGGACAGCATGTTCGATGCGGGCGTTGACTACGATTGGGCGACGCACGACCTGTTCCCAACCTTCAAACTCGATTTTCGCCCGGCCGCGAGCTTTCTTGACCGTGTGGCGGCACGGTTCGAGGGCCGTCAGCCCCGTGGCGAAAGCTGCAGTCCTCCTCCGCCCGTCGGCCTCGGCCCCGGCCTGCTGACGCTGCCGCTGCGCACCCTGTCGCTGCTGGCTGCAACCTTCCCCTTCCAGAACACCGCGCGCGAGGATTCGCACACCATCGGCAATCTCGACCCGCCGCGGCCGGCTGCCGGCGTTCTCGCTGATGCCCAACCTTCGGCTGCGCCTTTCGGCACGACTCACGAACTTCTCGGGCTCAATGCTCCAGGTCTCGAGCGGCACCATGCCTATGCCACCCTCGCTGATGCCGCCCTTGACTGCCCGCGCTCCGACCATTGGCTGACCCGAGCCCGAATGGCGCGCGCCGCCAGGCGCGGCTACTTCTGGGATAGCGCCGACCTCGTGCCTGGTCGGTCCGGCGAGAGCGGCCCGGCGGCACGCTTTCTGCACGGCCTTCAGTTGACCGGTATTGCGCCGATCACCCGCCCCAACGACCCTTTCTGGAATGTCCGGGCGTTTGACAACGCCCTCTCGCGTCACGACGGCTACCGGCTGTCTTCGTTCATCTGTGCCTTGAACCAACTCGTCATGGACGACATCACCGATGCTCCATCGTCTTTGATCGATCACCGGGACACCCAGCCCCCATAGAGCTTATTCTGAAAGGCCAATGTCGGAAGCGCTTGCCTGGAAGCGGACAGTGGTCAAACCGCCCGCACACCTCATCCATCGCCGCCCGACCAAGCCGGTGTGCGCGCAGCCGATCGTGGCTTCCGCGTCAGATGGGCGACCAGAACTCAGCGACTCGTGCCAGCTCCGGACTCTGAGTGCCGAGCAGGCATGATCGATTTGTGGAGACTATATATTTTCTCGCGCGGCCTGTTCGGAGCAAGCCTTTGCGACCTCCGAGATCGGCAAATTCGAGTGGCCGGCGGCTTTCGATGTGTCGTCCAGGCAAGAGCGCACACGATCTCGCGAAGCACGTCCGCCACTCGCCACGTCGAGCTTGCTCAGTAAATTATCTTTTTCCGTGGGCGATGCCGAAGCCCAAGATTGCATTGTGTCTCCCGCGTCCAACGCCAAGACTGGCGTTGCCATGACAGTGAGAGCGAGTCCACCGACGAGAAGAGCGCGCATTGTTATAGCCTCGGACAACAGCGAACCTGCAGCTGCTCTCGGGCTTCCGTTAGGAAGTGTGGCTACGGTAGACGCTCGGCCCGCACCGGCTCCAGCCCACGAGCAAACGGGTACGCGGACCGAAATAGGTTTTGAACTCACTTGGCGGAGTGCCGATGACTTGGGGCAAAAACGCACAGCTCTCTTTCGCCATCGTGGCAGGTGTTGAGTGCCTGTCGGGCATTGGCCCTTTCAACACACTTCACCGAGGCGGCCCCGGAGGTGGTTCGAGGTCGAGAAGGGGGCGTCCGAGTAAAGAGTGTATTCGTCCGGCGCGGCGGCATTAGGCGGTGATCAGGCAATAGCCGTCGTCGAGCGTGTCGGAGACGAAGCCGAGGCGCCCGTGCTGGTTCGGCCCTCGCGGCGTCCGTCTCCTGATCGATTGAGCCTAGCTTCACAATGAGGGCAGACCAGGGAGCAAGGTCCGAAGCCGTCGATGCGGTCGATGCGCAGGTTGCGCGGGCGCTAGACCAGCCAGGCTCAGGGCCCGCCATCGGGCCGGAGCCAGTGCTGCGGTAGGTCAGGGTATAGGCCCGCGGGGCGAGCGAGAGGTCCGCATCGCTGCCGCGCGAGGTCAAGACCACTTGCGGTTACGCTTCGGCGGAGCGGGAGGACGGGTCTGGAAGGCGTTGAGCTCGCGAACGACGGCTGAAGATCAGGACCGACTGCTTGCTGCGACGCATGCGAGACGTGCGGACCGCTGTCAGCGCGTCCTGAACGCAACCATTCGTCAGCCCTCCGGCACCTTCGGTTCAGGGTGGTGGGCAGACCCTGGCTTTACGTCACAGTTCGAACGTTCCGCGCCCACCCCAGTTCTGCCGCCAAAAAAGACTCCGCCCATCAGCGAATGCAAACACTGACAGCTCGATTGCCTAGTAAATCGGCACTTGTTCAGCAATAAAGATCAGGATGCGCAGGAATAATCTGACCTTAGCAAGACGGCATCGCTACTTGGAATATGGCTATCAATAATTAAAGTAAACTTTGGGTCATGACGCGATACATTTTGGGCTAAGCGGCTAGATTTTCTTCATTGTCAAACCAAGCCGGGAAAGATATTCTATTTATATGAGTATTGACGAGAGATTAATAGACGTATACTGATTAATCAATCACTGATATGCCGCGTAAAAGCGTAAATTCGGCTACGCATCAGGTATACGTGGAGGCTGAGATGTATGATTTCAGTTGGCATCAAAGGCACAGCGAAAAAACCAGAATATCTGCAGAAGTCACGCTTTCGATATTGTTGGACATATTTCATCCCGAAAGTATGCTCGATGTTGGCTGTGGCGACGGCATTTGGTTGCAGAAAGCCGGGGATCTCGGATTTGCAGAATTCAACGGCGTTGACGGCCCTTGGACGGACATGGATAAACTGTTAATCTCGGAACAAAATATAACAATACTCGATCTTGAGCAAAGTTTCAATCTAGATCGACGATTTGATGTTGCGATCAGCCTTGAGGTTGCCGAACATATTTCTAGCGAATCTTCGGAAAAAATGGTCGAAAATCTGGTCAGACACAGTGATGTTGTGCTGTTTGGCGYCGCCATACCTTATCAAGGAGGCTTTCGCCATATTAACGAAATGTGGCAGTCTTGGTGGGCAAGTAAGTTTGCGGAAAGAGGCTACCAGTGCTTCGATGTGATCAGGCCCCAAATCTGGAATCGCAATGACGTGCATTATTGGTACAAACAAAACGCGCTCGTGTATGTCAATGTTGAAAGGAAGGATTATTCCGAATCATTTGAGCGTTATGCGACAGATAAATCATTGATCGGATGGCCGTTGGATATCGTCCACCCAGAAAAATATGAGTCGATCGCCTCTTATAAGCAGATAGCTTTTAAGCCACTTCTCCGTGAGCTTCCGAATGGCGTGGCTGAAAAACTCAAAGGCATGCTGCTTCGGAATAACTAGTCGGGTCAGAGGAATTCAACTCAGCATCGGCTGCGATTTGGTTCATGGCCGCGGAAGCAAGCCGATGCAAAATTATCTTCGCTGGTAGGTTGCGGCCGGCAGTGATCTGGCGTCAGGACCATAGCGAGCCCCCGACAATCCGATCACCGTTCCTGTGCCGGCAGGCGCCACGCGTTCGATTGTCGAGTCCTCGACGGTACGGCTTGGCATGAACCACGTCTGGTGCGGCGATCCTGGCGCTGGACTGTCCTCGGTCTGCCGACGGTCAAACTCGAGCAGTCCCATGCCTGGCAGGACCCACGCCAGCGCGTTGAGCGTGTCGGAGGCTGCGTCGACCATAATTGACATGGCTGCCGGCTGGCGTTCTCAGAAATGCGCCGTTCCAAGGCGCACACCACAGCATCTAGTCGCCGACCTCGACCGAGCTGGAGACTGGCTTGACACGCATCTCCTTCGAGCCGGTCGACGTCATGGCGCTGACAATGAAGCCCGCGAGCGCCGTGACGTGGTCCGCGATCTGCGCGATGCAGGCCTGCCCCGCGGTCTATCCCACTGCCGACGGTCCAGGCCGGATCCGCGCCGGGCCGCTTCCTCGTGCCGGCAAAGTCCCAAGCGCACCCGATCCCCGATCGGCGGCAGGGCATCGACGATCCCGAAACCCACCCGGTTTAACAGCCCACCGTACCGCGGAGCCGGCCTCTGCTGGAACTGCTCGGCCACCGCCTAGGCGCCGAGCGGGATCGTGTCGCGCTCGACCACCGCCCGCGGGAAACGCCCGGGGAACATCTGCTCGCTGTCGACGATGCGCCGGTCCACGAAGATCGGCGTCCGGAAGGCGCGGTCCGGCTCGAACTTCAACGGCAGAATCAGGTGAACCTAGCCCAGGGTGAGCCGCAGGATCTGGCCCGAGCCGTCGCGACCGCGCAGGTGCTGCAAGGTCAACCCGCTTTGGAGGCACGCGCCACCGCCCGGCGGACACGGCTGCCTCGACGACGCCGGCATCAAAGCCAAGCGGAATGCCGCCCGCAGGCGCGTCTACGGTCTCATGGTCGCGCATGAGGCGCGCCTGTGAGGCCAGCCGCACGGCAATGTTCGTGCTGGAACAGTGCCGCGCGGCTGGTACGGCGCTCAATGTTGTCTTAAGTCGCGAGATCCGTGATTGAGCGAAGTGTGACGAGGGCCTGAAGCCCTCCAAGAGGGCGAGGGCCGTCGAGATGCGACCTCTCGGCCCCCGCGCATCTCAGTTTTCGCGCGCTTCGCGCAGTACAGCGCGGACGTGTCCGGCTGCACAAGCAAGCGCGGTGTTTCGCGTACCCCCGTCGGGTGCATCCGTCTCAAAGGACCCGAGCCGGTACGCAATACGGTGCTCTACAGCTTGCAGCAGTTCCCGAGCCGTGTCGTCTTCGATACTGCGCAGCGTACGCGCAAGATCGAGATACGCACTTCTCATAATGCCAAAAGCCAAGCGTGTCGCGGCGTTGTCCGCGATCGGCATCATTTCAGTCATGGCGTGTTCCTTACAAAACACGCTCCCCAGACCGCGGAGTCTATATATCGGCAAATTAGGATTGTAAATACAGCATTCGATAAGACTCCGCGGGCCATCTCCCGGCGGCTGTGCGCATGGGAATTTCACATAGGACAATCATCAGGAGCCTTGGCCGCTATGCCTATCACGGGGCAGCACCGAGGCGATGCCGAACCTCACTTGAAAGAGCCGCGAAGGAGCGGCGTCATGAAACTCGAGTTCCTCGTCGCCGACCAGCTGTGTGGTGTCGGCGAATCCTTGAGCGTCTGCCAGCCGGCGCTCACCGACCTCGGGCTCAATACGGGGCTGGTGACAGCGAACGAAATCCTCTGGACGCGAGGATCCGCGGCTGAGGACATGGGCACCCTTCAGCGAAGAAATTCATCCGGCTTCTTCGACTTCGGAGACAATGCCGGTCTGACGCGTTTCGGCCGAAGATTCTCCATCCGGCCTGCGTTGCTGCGGCCCACCATCCTCGATCAGCTTTTCCCTGCTGACTTTCTCGCTCTCCGCAACCTCCTTCAAGGACGGAGCGACACCATCTTTCTCGACGCCAGTCATCGCGCTCTCCCTGTCTCCTGCGAATGCGACGGACGATCAGAGCTGTGGCGGAACCTGATGTCCGCGGGCAGCCGGTGCGCTGCCCGATCTACTGGAATCGAAGTGCTCGTCGGCGCGTCCCGTTCCACGCGATGTCATTTGAGGGAGGCGGCGAATGCCTGAACCGTTCACTGTCGCCGATCCCGCCGGCTGCGCGGCGCGCGCGCTTAGCTATCGGCACGATTGTCTTAAATTGGTCGCGGTCGGCCGGATGATCCCCAGGCACCCGTCAATTGTCCGATTGCGCTCATGCAGGCGGATCGCGCGCAAGCTCCCTGCGGAAGCCGATGCCGCAGGCGACAAGAGGGATCTGTACAGCTGGGGGGCGGACAGGTGCACTGCATGGCGTCCGATCAGGCCGCCAACCGCAGGCTTTCCTTGTGCTGGCGCCGGGCCGCGATGCTCGTTGCCGGGCGCGCCGACAACAGATCGAGCTGCGAGCAGTGCAGGGCCAGGACGTTCTGCTCCTCTGCCATCGCGATCGCCGCCCCGCTGAACCCGCCATTCGTGATGACGCAAGCCGTGGTGCAGCCAACGCATTCTGCCGCCGCGGCGACCTCCGAAACGGCAAGGCACTCGATGTCCCGATCCGTCCACTGCAGGCGTACAACGACGCGCTTGCGATCACGCATCAGCATGAAGTGTTCCTGATCCTGGTAATCCAGTCCCCATCCTGTCGAATTCAGAAAGCGGAATATCAGCTGCTCGTAACTTGCCGGCGAGACGCTGACTTGGTCGAGGAAGGTCCACGACGCAATTTCTTTATCGAGGACCGAAGCAAATTCCGCGTCAAGGCGCGCGACAGCCGTAGCCTTGGCGTTGATCGGGTCGATGCCCTGAGCGATCCGCGCCCGGGCCTGGAGACCGCGCTCGCGGAGCCGAGGCCCATCCCGCGAAGGCGTCTCCTCAATGGTCGAGCCTCACCCAACGCTTCGATCCGCCGGACCCGGTCACGAGATAGAGGCCGYCGTTGGCGTACCGGCCCGCGCGCTCAGCGTCTGGACCTTGCGAGCCGAATGGCGGCCAATCCCGCGCGCCGTCCTATGCCGCCAGCTCTCCCACCACGCGACTCCAATTTGGGCGAATCACGGTGGACGCTGATGGGTCGAAGTTCGATCGACGCCTCTTCCGCCAGCGCTCCGCCGACGAGCCGCCCACGCGGTTCAATGGTTCCCCGGCGCCTTGCCGAAGTTGCCGGACGTCACAAACACGAACGGCCGGAGCAATGCTCCGGCCGCCGAGCCGTTCTGGCGGAGTGAGCGCTTAGCGCAGGAGCTGGAGGACGCCCTGCTGGGCGGAGTTGGCCAGGGAGAGGGCGGAGATGCCCATCGACTGGCGGGTCGACAGCGCCTGCGA
>NZ_JBFUGA010000107.1:0-19588 GCF_056403155.1 Methylobacterium sp. P3_A11 | reverse complement strand
GCCTGCCGGAGGCCGCCATCCAGGCCGGCGAGGCGCCGGGCTCGCGCGTGGCGGTGTTCGCCGGGGGCTGCTTCTGGGGCGTCCAGGGGGTGTTCCAGCACGTCCGGGGGGTGAGCAGGGCGGTCTCGGGCTACGCGGGGGGCACCCGCGCGGATGCCGATTACCGGACGGTGAGCGGCGGCGGGACCGGCCATGCCGAGGCCGTGGCGGTCACCTACGACCCGGCCGCGATCCGCTACGATGACCTGCTGCGGATCTTCTTCTCGGTGGCGCTGGACCCGACGCAGGTGGACCGCCAGGGACCCGATACCGGCCGGCAATACCGCTCGGCCCTGTTCCCGCAGGATGCCGAGCAGGCGCGGGTGGCGCGGGCCTACATCGCCCAGCTCGACGCGGCCAAGGTCTATGCCCGGCCGGTCGCCACCAAGATCGAGCTAGGCGCCGCGTTCTACCCGGCCGAGGCCTACCATCAGGATTACATGGCCCTGCACCCCGGCCACCCGTACATCGCCGCCAACGACGCGCCGAAGCTCGAAGCCCTGAAGCAGCTGTTCCCGGAGCGAACGGCGGCGCGGCCGGTCCTGGTCAACCGCCCGCCGGCGTGAGCGCTCTCACCGTCATCACGAGCGCAGCGAAGTGACCCAGGGCAGCGCGACAGCCTTGAGCGTGGCGCCACCCTGGATTGCTTCGCGCCGCTCGCAAGGACGACGGTGCGAGCATCGCGAGCCGTCCAGACTTCCCTACTCTTCCGGCGGCCGCGGCCGGCCGAAATCCGGGGCCGCGGTCTCCTGGCCCTGCGCGACGATGCTGCGCCGGATCGCCCGGGTGCGGGTGAACATGGCGTGCAGGGCGTCGCCGTCGCCCCAGCGCACCGCCTTGGCCAGCGCCGACAGGTCCTCGTTGAACCGCCCGAGCATCTCCAGCACCGCCTCGCGGTTGTTGAGGAAGATGTCCCGCCACATGGTCGGGTCGGAGGCGGCGATGCGGGTGAAATCGCGGAATCCGCTCGCCGAGAACTTGATCACTTCGGATTGCGTCGCCGCTTCGAGGTCGGCCGCGGTGCCGACGATGTTGTAGGCGATCAGGTGCGGCAGGTGGCTGGTGATCGCCAGCACGTGGTCGTGGTGCTCGGCGCTCATCGCCTCGACATTGGCGCCCATGCCTTCCCACAGCGCCCGGACCCGCTCCACGGCTGCCGGGTCCGTGCCCTCGGGCGGGGTCAGGATGCACCAGCGGCCGTTGAACAGGGTCGCGAAGCCGGCATCCGGACCCGAGAACTCCGTTCCGGCGATCGGGTGGCCGGGGACGAGGGCGACACCCTCGGGCAGGTGTGGCCGGATCGCCGCCACCACGGCGCCCTTCACCGAGCCGACATCCGACACGATGGCGCCGGGCTTGAGATGCGGTGCCATCTCGGCGGCCGCGTCCCCGATGGCGCCCACCGGCACGCACAGGATCACGAGGTCGGTGTCGGCCGCGCCCTCGGCCGGGTCGCCCGTGACGACGTCGGCGATGCCGAGTTCGCGCACCCGTTCGCGCACGGCCGCGTCGCGGTCGACGGCCACGACCGTGCGGGCGAGGCCGTAGCGCCGCGCCGCCCGGGCGATCGAGGAGCCGATCAGGCCGAGGCCGACGATGGCGAGGCGTTCGACCACGGGCTCCGCCCTGGGCGTCTCAGGCATGATGGCCCCGCACGAAGTCGCCGAGCGCCGCCAGGAAGGCTTCGTTCGCCTCCGCGCCCGCCACCGTCACCCGCAGGGCGTTCGGCAGGCCGTAGGCGGTGACACGCCGGGTGATCAGACCGCGCTCGGTGAGGAAGGCGTCGGCGTCGGCGGCCGTGCGGCCCGGCGCGTCGGGGAAGTGGATCAGCACGAAATTCGCCACGCTCGGCGTGACGGTGAGCCCGAGCGCCCGGGCGCCCTCGGTGAGCTTCGGCAGCCACGCGGCGTTGTGGGCGGCGGCCGCCGCCATGTGCGCCTCGTCGCCGATGGCGGCCGAACCCGCGGCGATCGCCGGGCCCGAGACGTTGAACGGGCCGCGGATCCGGTTGACCGCGTCCACCACGTGGGACGGCGCCACCATCCAGCCGATCCGCACGGCGGCGAGCCCGTGGATCTTCGAGAAGGTGCGGGTCATCACGACGTTCTCGGATTCCAGCGCCAGCTCGAGCCCGGCCGAGTAGTCGTTGGCCCGGACGTACTCGGCGTAGGCGCCGTCGATCACCAGGAGCACGTGCGGCGGCAGGCCGGCATGCAGCCGGCGGATCTCGTCGAAGGGCAGGTAGGTGCCGGTCGGGTTGTTGGGGTTGGTGACGTAGACGATCCGCGTCCGGTCGGTGACCCGGGCCAGGATCGCGTCGACATCGACCGTGAGGTCGCGCTCGGGCGCCACCACGGGCGCGCCGCCCGAGGCCAGGATGGCGATGCGGTACACGAGAAAGCCGTGCTCGGAATAGATGCCCTCGGTACCCGGCCCGCCATACGCATAGGCGAGCAGGGAGAGCAGCTCGTCCGAGCCCGCGCCGCAGACGATCCGCTCGGGATCGAGACCGTAGCGCCTGGCGATGGCGGTGCGCAGCGCCGTGGCACGGCCGTCCGGATAGGTCTCCAGCTTGGCGGTCGCCTCGTGGAGCGCGGCGAGCGCCGCCGGGCTCGGGCCGAGCGGCGTCTCGTTCGACGAGAGCTTGTAGACCTTGCCGCCGCCGGGCCGCCCGCTCTTGCCGGGCACGTAGGTGTCGATCGCCAGGACGCCGGGGCGCGGTTCCGGACGGGCGGGTCGGGGGGCGGACATGGGAGGCGACTCGGGATTCGCGGGCTGGAGGGCTTGCGCGCCCGTCTACAACATTTCCCGTGCCGGTGAACCCGGCCCTCCGCGGCGCCGGTCCATGGCTCTCGCGGCCGCGTCGCCCTACTTCTCCCGGGCCACGCATCGGCCTGCGACAAGGAGAGCACCATGCCCCTCGAACGCTATCTGGACGGCGGCGCCCACATCCTGCCCGCCGACGAAACCCTGATCCGCTTCGCCATGACGAACGGCCAGCGGGTGATCGGGATCGACGTGCCGATCCCCGTCCTGCGCCAGCGCTTCGCGGGCGGACCCGACCTCGCCCCCCTCGACCTGTTCGCCCGCAACCAAGCGGCGATCGAGGCCGCCGCGAGTCGCGCCTACGACCGGACCGAGACGCCGAACGACCTGCTCGACATGGGACCGGAGGATTTCGACACGCAGCCAGCCTCGACCAAGCTCTGAGGCCGAGGATCCATCCGCGGCAAAACCGCGACGCGCAAATGTCGCGGGGCACTCGCCACGTTTCGGCCTGTTGATCCGGGAGAACGGGGGCGCGTCGGGCGTGCCGCGCCCCACAGCGCCTGGATGGATCGACGATGCCCGGTGACCTGATCCCCTGCAGCCTGTTCCTGATCGGGATCCTCATGTCGGTGGCTGCGGATTGCCGCCTGCGCCGCGTCGAAGCCGCGCCCTGGGCCAACGGCTGCATCACGGCCGCCGGCGCGGCCCTTGTCTTCGCGGCCTGCGCGACCGCGATGCGCTGAGGAACATCGGCCTCCGGCCCGGCTTTTCCAGCGGGAAGCGGGCGCCGCCCCAGGGTGCGCGGTCGGCTGGACGAGGTGGTGATGGTTTCGTTTCAGGCGGTGATCGGCTGCGGTCTCGTTCTCGCCGGGATCCTCATCGAGAGCGCGGCGAGCCGGCACTGGCGCGGCGGGATCCGCGCCGACCGGCTCGATGCCCGGGCCGCGCTCGCGCTGGGCCTGCCGGCGCTGGGGCTGGCCGTGATGGCGGCACCGATCGCGTGAGGGCAGGCGTTTAGGGCGCAGCCTCGATCCTGTGTCCGGGCACATTGGCGCCCGCGATGGGTGATTGGAGACCTTCGCCATCGCGGCGACAGCGCGCGTGGGACGCGCGTGGGAGATGTCCAGTGCGTGCCGTGTTGAACCGCGTTCCGGACGGTGCAGCGCGCTTGGTCGAGCCGCCTTGGCGGCGTACGCGACGCGCTCCGACCGGCGCATCGGCGGCTGTCCTTCGAGCGACCGCATCCGGCGGGACATCCCGTCTCTCCGATGCGCGCGACCCGGACCGAGCGGCCGCGTCCGCGCTGCGTCGGACGCGGCCAGACGGGCCTGACCCCCTTGCGCGCGTTGACGCTTGGCGTCCGGAGCATTACCTCCGGGGCTGCTGGCCGCGTCGGGCGAGTGCGGCGCGTCAGCCGGCACCCTGCTCTCCCGGTTCGGATCCGATCGGATACACGGTCGTCAAGACCCGCCATGGACACCCAACCGGACACGGCTCTGCGGCCGGACCCGATCGACGAGCCGTCGCGGCGCGCCTCCGAGCGCTCGCAGGCGCTCGACCCGAAGAGCCCGGTGGCACGCTTCTCCGCGGACACACCGCTGCTCACCGATGCGGGCGTCGAACTCGCGCCCTTCCAGATCGCCTACCAGACCGCCGGCACCCTCAACGCCGCCCGTTCGAACGCGGTGCTGATCTGTCACGCGCTCACCGGCGACCAGTACTTCGCCCACACCCATCCGGTGACGGGCAAGCCGGGCTGGTGGGAGACGCTGGTCGGCCCCGGCAAGCCGATCGACACGGACCGCTACTTCGTCGTCTGCTCGAACGTCATCGGCTCCTGCATGGGCTCCACCGGCCCGGCCTCGATCGACCCGGCGACGGGGCGGCCCTATGGCTTGAACTTCCCGCTGGTGACGATCCGCGACATGGTCCGCGCCCAGGCGATGCTGCTGGAGCGCCTCGGCATCCAGGATCTGTTCCTGTGCATCGGCGGCTCGATGGGCGGGATGCAGGTGCTGCAATGGGCCGCGCTCTACCCCGAGCGCGTCTTCGCCGCGATGCCGATCGCCACCGGCGCCCGCCACTCCGCGCAGAACATCGCCTTCCACGAGGTCGGCCGTCAGGCGATCATGGCCGATCCCGCCTGGGCGGACGGGCGCTACCTCGAGGCGGGCACGCGGCCCGCCAAGGGCCTGGGCGTCGCCCGGATGGGCGCACACATCACCTATCTCTCCGAGCCGGCCCTTCACCGGAAGTTCGGCCGGCGCTTCCAGGGCGGCTCGGCGCCGACCTTCTCGTTCAACGCCGACTTCCAGATCGAGAGCTACCTGCGCCATCAGGGCCTGAGCTTCGTCGAGCGGTTCGACGCCAACGCCTACCTCTATCTCACCCGGGCCATGGACTATTTCGACCTCGCCGAGGACCACGGCGGCGTGCTGGCCAACGCGTTCCGGGGCACCAAGACCCGCTTCTGCGTGATCTCCTTCACGTCGGACTGGCTGTTCCCGACCCGAGACTCGCGGGCGATCGTCCACGCGCTGAACGCCGCCGCGGCGCCGGTGGCCTTCGTGGAGGTCGAGAGCGACAAGGGCCACGACGCCTTCCTGCTCGACGAGCCGGCGATGTTCTCCGCCGCCCGCGGCTTCATCGACGCCGCCGCCCGGGCGCGCGGGCTGTGAGTGGCCGGCCGGGCAAGATGACGTTCGGCAAGATGCCCCTGGGCAAGGCCGCGCACCGGACCCCCTGGGAGCGGGCCGACACCCTGCCCCACGCGGTCGGGGGCGGCGKCGACCGGGTCGACCACATCGTGGTCCTCGGTCTCGTGCCGGCAGGCGCCCGGGTCCTCGATATCGGCTGCGGTGACGGCTCCCTGCTGGCACTGCTGCGCGACCGGCGCGGCATCGACGGGCGCGGGATCGAATTGTCCCGCGAGGGCGTCAACGCCTGCCTCGCCCGCGGCCTGTCGGTGATCCAGGGCGACGCCGACACCGACCTCGCCAATTACCCGGACGGCGCCTTCGACGTGGTGGTCCTGTCCCAGACCATCCAGGCGACCCGCAATCCCCGGGTGGTGCTGGAGCACCTCCTGCGCATCGGCCGGCAGGTGATCATCTCGTTCCCGAATTTCGGGCATTGGCGGGTCCGGTCCGAGCTGGCCTTCCGCGGACGCATGCCAGTCACCGAGATCATGCCGGATGCGTGGTGGGAGACACCCAACATCCACCATTGCACGATCCGCGACTTCGTCGGCCTCTGCCGCCTGATCGGCGCCCGGATCGAGCACGCCACGGCATTGGACGCCCGCGGCCGGCCGATGCGGTTCTCGATGCCGTGGTGGGTCTGGAACCTGTTCGGCGCACAGGGGGTGTTCCTGCTCCGGCGCGCGGACGCGGAGGCCGAGGGCTAGGGCGCGCCGCAGGGCAGCGATCGCCGATCGGGACCGAGACGGGTTTCCTCTCCCGAGCGGGCTCGAGGCCCTACACGGATCGCTCAGGCGCCGAGACCGTCAGGACTGCGCGTGGCTTTCCCTCCCCGTCCCGGGCAAGGGGTGGGGTGGTGCGGAAGGCACCCACACCGCTTGACCCGGCGCGCCCCGCCTCCGAGGCTTGCCCGCAACGAGAGGAGCGCGCCGCCTCAGCCGGTGGGGAAACGTCGTCGTCCGTCGGGGCTGCGCCCTCCGGTACTCGCATCGAGATCGGACCGAAGCCGCCTCGTCCCGCCATCCCGCGGCGGCCTGTCCGGTGCGGACGGCGGTGCGCGGTCCTCCGCCTCTGGAGCCGCCGGCTCCGAACGGTCACGCCGGGGCCGGCCGCCGCGTCCGGCATGTCCTGAAATAGAGCAGAAACGGAGCTTGGCTATTTCTGGTCGCGTTCCCGTGATCGGACCGTGATTACGGATTTGGCAGGCTCTTTCCCGAGACATCCGCGTCCTTGAGGGAGACGTGGATTGTGCTCTTCTGGGCTGAGACCTGGCCGCAATCACGCAGTCCAGCGAGGTCGACAGCACAGGTGCGCCGCGCGATCGTCCATATCGGCATGCCGCGAACCGGCTCGACCTCGTTCCAGGAGGTCCTGACCCGCCTCAGGCCGCGGCTCGACTCCGTCGGGATCTGCTACCCGGCGCTCGCGCCCCCCGGATCCCCGGGGAGCGACGACGTCAACCACTTCCGGCTCGGCCAGGCCCTGGACCGCCGCCGCCCCGCCGCGGAGCGCCGCGACGCCCTCGCACGCCTCGACGGGATCCTCGGCACCACCCGGGCGGACACCCTGCTCCTGTCCTACGAGGACTTCTCCGTGCAACGCCCCTGCTGGTCCGTGCCGGAGACCCTGCGGGCGCTCTTCGCGCGGCACGGCTTCGCCCTGGAGGCGGCGCTGGTGGTCAAGCCACAGGGGGAGCAGCTGGCCTCGGCCTACGCCCTGCGAACGCAGGTGGTCTGCGAAGGCCGAACCTTCCGCGGTTTCCTGCGCGGCGAGGGCGCGTCCGGGCGCTACGATTACGCGGCCCGGCTCGAACCCTGGCGGCGTGCCGCGGCGGGACGGGTCGTTGCCGTGCCCTACCGCGACCGCCGGTCCGAGGCGCCGCTGCTCCGGCGGTTGATCGACGGTCTCGGGCTCGGCGAGCGCCTCGCGCCGCTGATCGATCCGGCCGACCTGGACTATCGGACGAACCGGAGTTCCGGACCCGTCGCGGTCGAGGCCGCGCGCCGCCTGTACCGGCTCGGCGTGCACAGGCAGGTGATCGGGCATCCTCGCCGGCTCGGCCATTTCCTCGACGACTGGGCGTGGGCGCGGGGACTCGACGCGGATCGGTTCCGCGGAGACGATTCGGAGGGCCTGGTGCGGGTGGCGACGCGCTTCGCGAGCGCGAACGCCCGCTTCGCCGCATCCTGCTGGGGGCAATCCTGGGACGCGGTCGTCGCGCCCGCCCCCGCAGCCCCTCCGAACGAACTCGCCGCGCGCCCGATCGCGCCGGAGACGGAGGCCCTGGTCGATGCGCTGGTGACGGCCGCGACGGCGCACGCCGCCTTCCGCCCGCCGCCTGCCTGGCGGCGGCACGCGGCACACCTCCTGGAGGAGGCCAGGGAGCGCGTCGGCGACGCCATCGGCTTTCCGGTCTGGCGCGTGCCTTAGGCGCCGCATGCCGGACCCCCGACCACGCAGACTTTTCCGGACAACGGGCAGCCGCGCGCGGCGCATGCCCCAGGCGGTGGATATGGGCGTCGTGCAGAAGATCCCGACCGGCGTCACGTGGCACAGGCTCCAGCCCCGGGAAGAGCGCTGGGCGCGTCTCGGACAGCTGCCGGTGATCGCTTGGCTGACCGGCCTGTCGGGGGCGGGGAAGTCGACCCTCGCGGCGGAAGCCGACCGGACGCTCCTGGCGGCCGGCCGCCACAGCGCCGTCCTCGACGGCGACAACCTCCGCCACGGGTTGAACGCCGACCTCGCCTTCTCGCCGGAGGACCGCGCCGAGAACGTCCGGCGCACCGCCGAGGTGGCGCGGCTGATGGCCGAGGCGGGATCGGTGGTGATCGTCTCGCTGATCTCGCCCTACCGGGCCGACCGGGCGCTGGCGCGCCGGATCGCTGGCGACATCCCGTTCCTGGAGGTGTTCGTCGATACGCCGCTCGGTCTGTGCGAGGCCCGGGATCCGAAGGGCCTGTACCGGCTGGCCCGCGCCGGTCGCATCCCGGGTTTCACCGGCATCTCGGCGCCCTACGAGGCGCCGGAGCGGCCGGACCTGACCGTCCCCACGGAAGGCCGCAGCACGGAGGCCTGCGCCCGGGCCTTGAGCGTATTGCTGATGCGCTTGAGTCAGGCTGCCGAGGGGGCGTAGCCGCGATGTTCATGCATCCGGCTCGGGCACGGGCGCTGGCGGCCGAGCGCGACGCGCCCCCTCTCCCGTGCGGGAGAGGGTTGGGTTGAGGGGCGGGACGCGTCAGGATCGAGCACGCGGTCGACGGGCGGACCCGTCGCGCTGTCTGCGGATGCCGCGCATCCCTCACCCTCTCCCGCACGGGCCTCGGGCCTGCCCGAGATCCGCACCGAGGAGCCCCATTCGGGCACGCCCGACTCGGGTGGAGAGGGGACCCGCGCCCGGTCCCGACGCCGCGTTGCCAAGGGAGATGCGTGAATCCGCCAGGCCGCTACGAAGGGCACCGACAGGTGCGGCGCAGGTCGAACCCTGCGCGGCGTCGCGGCGATGGGCGTGCGATCGGCGATCCCGGCCGTCCGTGGCGGTGGGCGCTACTGCGAACGGCGGCTGAACGAGACCGCGTAGGCCTGGACGCGGGCGTCGATCAGCGGGTCGTCCGAGACCTCGATGCCGTCGGTGAGGTTGTTGGGCATGAACAGCAGCGCCTTCTCGGCCTCGGCGCTGTCGGGCACGACCTTGTTCACCGTCACGGTGCCGAGATCGACCGTCTTGCGGTCGTCCGGCCAGGCCTTCGTGGCGTCGTTCGTCGGGTCGCCCGGCTCGGCGAGCTGGGCCAGCATCCTGAATTGTGCCGGCGTCTTGGCGACCCGCGGGCCGATCTCGGCCATCAGGAAGTTCGGATCGCGCTTGGCCGCCTCCTCGGGCGGCAGGATCTCCTCGCCCTGCACCGGTACGAAGCGGAATCGGAACGGCTGCCGCTTGCCGGCGTCGTCGACGAAGAGGAAGGCGTTGACGCCGTTATAGGTCTGTCGGGCGAGGCTCGATGGGGTCTTGGCGGTCCCGCCCGCGGTGGCGGCGGCCGGATGGGCGGCGGCGAAGCGCTCCAGCGCGGTGGGATGCGCGGCATTCGGGCCGCTGTCGGCGACGGCCTTCAGGAGGTCGCGGAACTCCTCGCCCGTGGCGACGGGGAAGTATTTCAGCGCGTTGGTGACGACGTCCATCTCGGCGCCGTCGCTCAGCTTGAACTTGAGGGCGAGGCCGTGCGGGTTGGCGTCGGCGACGCCGTCCGGGATGGTCGGGACGCCGGTGGCGTCCGAGAAGCGGACCGTCACCGGCACGGCCGGCCCCTTGAACAGGGAGGCCTTGCTGATCTTGGCCGCCTCGGGCGACGGGGTGAAGCTGCCCTCGGCGACCACGCCCTTGGCGTGGTTGGCCCGCGCCCCCGGATGCTTGCCGAACAGCGTGTTCATCACGTCGATCGTCTGCTCGGCGGTGGAGGCCTCCTGGGCCAGGGCCGGGGCGGCGGCCACGAGCGCGGTGCCCAGCAGAAGGGCGAAACCCAATCTCGAACGCATCATGGGGGAACCTCTCGGCGGCGCGGGCTCTTGGCGGGCTCTTGGGAGCCGGTCAATGCGGAACGGCCCATCTTGTAGGGAGAGAAGGGCCAAAGGCACAACCGCAAGCTTCGCCGCGGCGGCGTGCGGGTTACGTCCCGGCGGCAGGCTGCTGGTCGAGAACTTCGTCTTTGCGAGCGGAGCGAAGCAACCCAGGGCAACGCGACGTCCGGCGGTCCGGCGCGACTGGGTTGCTTCGCTCCGCTCGCAAAGACGGTGTGGAGCTCGCTACCGCGCCCCGCGGTGGAGGTCGCCGTCGATCAGCAGGGCGCTGCGACTGTCGAGTCGCGAGCGGTAGACCTGCAGGTTCTCCATCACCCGCTGCACGTAGTTGCGCGTCTCCGTGAACGGGATCCGCTCGACCCAGTCGATCACATCGACGTCGCCCTTGCGCGGGTCGCCGTAGGCGTCGATCCACTTCTTCACGTTGCCGCCGCCGGCGTTGTAGGAGGCGAAGGCGAGCACGTAGGAGCCGCGCCAATCCTCCATCAGCTCGCCGAGATGGGCTTGGCCGAGCTTGGCGCAGTAGGCGGGATCGCTGGTCAGCCGGTCGACGTCGAACGCCGCCGCGACCCGGCGGGCGGTGCGCTGGGCGGTGGCCGGCATCATCTGCATCAGGCCCCGGGCGCCGACGCCCGACTGCGCCCGCGGATCGAACTGGCTCTCCTGCCGGGCGATGGCGTACACCATGGCCCGCTCCACCTGCGGCACCGCCGTGAAGGTCTCATAGGCGGGGATCCCGATCGTCGGGTAGGCGTGGGCGTCCAGCGGCAGGCCCCGCTGCACCGCGAGCTTGCCGATCGCCACCAGGGCGCGGGGGTCCTTCATGTCGGTGGCAAGGTCGCCGAGCGCCTGCAGTTCGCGCGGATCCGACAGGTCCCGGGCGGCGTCGATGTAGAGCGGCAGCGCCAGCTCCTTGATCCCGGCTTCGCCGAGCAGGCGCAGGGCGCGGATGTAGAGCCGCCCGTCGAAGGCCTGGCGCTCCGCGCCCTCGAGGTCGGCCGGCGCCCGCAGGGGCAGGCTGGTCTGGCCGAGCCGCGCCCGGGCCACCTGGCCGTAATAGGCGATCGGCTGGAGGGCCGCGCGCTCGTAGAAGCGCTTCGCCTCCTCCCCCTGGCCGAGGGCCTCGGCTGCCCGTCCCTGCCAGTAGGCGGCCCGCGCCAGCGAGATCGGGCTCTCCGCGACGGTGGCCATCCGGGCAAAATGCTGCGCGGCGGCGGCCGGATCGCCGGCGAAGCGCAGCGCGATCCAGCCGGCGTGGAACTCGGCCTCGATCCGCTTCTCCGGCGTGCGCGCCGCCTGCTGGCTCGCCACCGCGTAGGCGGTCCGGGCGTCGCCGAGGTCGAGGAGCTTGCGCGCCACGATCCGGCGCTCGATCCACCATTCGTCACCATCGACCAGCACGTCCGGATTGCTCGGCGCCGCGGCGAGCACGGCGGCGGCGGCCTCGGGCTTGTCGGCCCGGCGGAAATACTGCGCCCGGGAGAAGGTGTAGGAGGCGTCGCTGCGCAGCGACGGCGGCACCGCGGCGAGCGCGGCCGCGGCGCCGGAGGACTTGTCCTCCACGGCCCGGCGGGCGCGCACGAGGCTGGCATAGGCGCCGCCCGCGTAGCCCGCGGCCCGGCCGGCGCTCTCCCAATCGTCCTTCAGCAGCGCCCGCTCCATCCGGTAGCGGTGGTCGACCCGGGTGAGCGTATCGGGGAAGGCGTCGAGCACCTTCGCTTCCAGGCTCCGCCCGAAGCTCTCGGTGCGCCAGAGGTCGCGGACCATCTCGGCGGCGTCGGCCTCGGAGCCCTCGGCGCGCAGCGCGAGCGCCAGGGCGAACTTGCCCGGCGCGCTCGCCGGCTTCGCCGTGGCGAAGAAGGCCCGCACCGTCGCGGGGGATTTCCGCTCGGAGAGCAGCGCCTCCTCGGCCCGGCGGCGCAGAAGCGGGCCGGCCGGCCAGTCCGGATTGGCCCGGACGAACGCCACCGTGCGGTTGAAGCCGATGCCGGCGCCCGCGCGGATCGCCACCCATTCGAGCAGCGCCTTCGCGGCCGGATCGGTGAAGGTGTCGCGCATCCGGTCGCCGTCGGCGACCCGGCCCTTGCGATAGAGGTCGATGGCGCCGCGCAGCAGCGTCGGGTCGGTGTCGCCGGAGATCTTCGGCCGCGCGGGATCGGGCACCTCCGGCACCGGCGCCGCCGGGGTGACGGCGGCGTCGGGCAGCGGGAAGGCCACCGGGGCGTCGGGATCGGCGGAGGCGTAGGCCGAGGCCGCGGCGGGCAGCGCCCGCGCGGGTTCCTCGCCCTTGTCGTCGCCGCCTGAGGCGTGGACCGGGTCGAGCTTCAGGGCGTCGGCGGCGACCGGGTCGGCGGCCTTCTCGGCCTGCGCCCCCCGGACCTGCGCGGTCGAGAGGGCGGCGTCGCTCGCGGGCGGCGCGGGCTGTGTGGCCGGCGGCGTGGTCGCGGGCACGTCCGGCCCAGCTGGGCCGGCCAGCGCGACGCCGACGGTGGCGAGGAGCGCGGCGGCGGTGAGGGACGTGCGCTTCGGGGCCGGATGCGAGGCCGCGGATCGGATCACGATTTCCCCCTGCTGATCGCCGGAGCGGGAAAGACCGAGGTTGAGGCCGCGACCATTAAGATCGCGTTAACCGTCGTCACGATCTGTTTGCGCGCCGTGGCGCGACCGCCTATGTCTGCCGGCCCGTGCCCGTACGATGCGGACCACGCGCGGCACCGAGACCGCCGAAATCCCAGTTGAGACCCCTTGGGACGCCTGAGATGACCGAGATGACCGGGAGCCGCCTGCGGGGCTCGCTCACCGCCCTTGTGACGCCCTTCCGCGACGGGGCCTTCGACGAGGCCGCCTTCCGGAAATTCGTGCGCTGGCAGATCGAGCAGGGCAGCCACGGCCTCGTGCCCACCGGCACCACCGGCGAGAGCCCGACCCTCACCCATGCCGAGCACGACCGGGTGGTCGAGGCCTGCATCGACGAGGCGGGCGGGCGCGTGCCGGTCGTGGCGGGCGCGGGCTCCAACTCCACCGCGGAGGCGGTCGAGCGGGCGCAGCACGCCGAGCGCGCGGGCGCCGACGCCGTCCTGGTGGTGACGCCGTACTACAACAAGCCGACGCAGGCGGGCCTCTACGCCCACTTCAAGGCCGTCAACGATGCGGTCGGCATTCCGATCATCATCTACAACATCCCGCCGCGTTCCGTCGTCGACATGAGCGTCGAGACGATGGCCCGGCTCTTCGAATTGAAGAACATCGCCGGCGTGAAGGACGCGACCGCCAAGATCGACCGCGTCAGCCAGCAGCGACAGGCCATGGGTGCGAGCTTCATCCAGCTTTCGGGCGAAGATGCGACGGCGCTCGGCTACAACGCCCAGGGCGGCCACGGCTGCATCTCGGTGGTGGCCAACGTCGCCCCGCGCCTTTGCGCCGACCTGCAGGAGGCGACGCTCGCGGGCGACTACGCCAGGGCGCTGACCCTCCAGGACAAGCTGTTCCCCCTGCAAATGGGTCTGTTCGCCGAGGCCAACCCGGCGCCGGTGAAGTATGCCCTGTCCCGGCTCGGTCACATGACCGACGAGCTGCGCCTGCCGCTCGTGCCGGTGACCGAGCCCACGAAGCGCATCGTGGACGAGGCCCTGCGCCACGCCGGCCTTCTGGTCGACTGAGGGAAGTCACGCATCATGGCCCCGAAACCGGAGCCCAGTCGGCGCATCGTCGCCGACAACCGCGCCGCGCGCTATCACTACACGATCGAGGACACCCTCGAGGCCGGCATCTCGCTGACCGGCACCGAGGTGAAGTCCCTCCGCGGCGGCAAGGCGACGATCGGCGAGGCCTATGCCGGCCCCTCCGGCAACGACCTGATGCTGTTCAACGCCTACATCCCGGAATACCTGGAGGCCAACCGCTTCAACCACGACACCAAGCGCCCGCGCCGGCTGCTCCTGCACCGCCGCCAGATCAACAAGCTGATCGGCGCCACCCAGCGCCAGGGCTACACGGTCGTGCCGCTGAAGATCTACTTCAACGACAAGGGTCGCGCGAAGGTCGAGCTGGGGTTGGGCAAGGGCAAGCAGGCCCACGACAAGCGCGAGGCCGCGAAGGAGCGCGACTGGCAGCGCGACCGGGCGCGGCTGCTGCGCGACCGGGGCTAGATCCGAAGCGAGCACGCCGCCTTTCAGGGGCAGCTTCCGCGCCGCGTCATCACGAGCGCAGCGAAGTGACCCAGGGCAGCGCGACGTCTGCGAGCGTTACCGCTGGATTGCTTCGCTGCGCTCGCAAAGACGGCCGTTTCGACGTCCCCGGCAGAGGGTGTCTCGGTGGCCGGAATGCGATCGCCTTGGCGCTGACCGCGTGATGTCTCAAGATCCGAGATTCGCCGGTGCTGCGTCCCAAGCCTGCGATTCTGCGGAGCGACCCATGTCATCCACCCACGACGCCCTGCCCGACGACCTGCCCGTCCCCGTCGACGACGGCGCGGCGGATCATCTCCGCGGCATGCGGCTTCCCGACGTGGCGCTCACCGCCACGGACGGCAGAACCGTCTCGCTGGCGCGGCTTGCCGGACGCACGGTCGCCTACGCCTACCCGCGCACCGGCGAGCCGGGACAGCCCGGCCTGACGCCCGATTGGGACGCAATCCCTGGCGCCCGGGGCTGCACGCCGCAGGCCTGCGATTTCCGCGATCACCACGCCGCGTTGACGGCGCGGGGCGTCGCGCAGGTCTACGGCCTCTCGACCCAGACCAGCGCCTACCAGCGGGAGGCGGCCGAGCGGCTGCGTCTGCCGTTCCCGCTCCTGGCCGATCCGCACCGGGCCTTCGCGATGGCCGCGCGTCTGCCGGTCTTCGAGGCGGGCGGTCAGGTGCTGCTCCGCCGCCTCACCCTGGTGATCGACGACGGCGTGGTCAGCCGGGTCTTCTACCCGGTCTTCCCGCCGGATCAGAGTGCCCGGCAGGTGCTCGCATGGCTCGACGGGACGGACGCGTGAGGGCCTATTCCTCGGCCTCCGGCTGGCGGATGCCGTACCGGTTCTCCAGGCCCGGGTTCGCGCGGCCCTCGCCGCGATAGCGGCTCGGGGCCTCCCCGGCCGGCCGGGCCGGGCGCTCGCCGGGCTCGCGACCGATCCGGCCCGCAAGACTCGCGAGGTCGACGAACTCGTCGGCCTGCCGCCGCAATTCATCGGAGATCATCGCCGGCTGCGTCTGGATGGTGGAGATCACCGTCACCTTCACGCCACGCCGCTGCATCGCCTCGACCAGGGAGCGGAAATCACCGTCGCCCGAGAACAGGATCATGTGATCGATATGCGGGCTGAGTTCGAGGGCATCGATCGCCAGCTCGATATCCATGTTGCCCTTGTACTTGCGCCTCCCCATCGAGTCCGTGAACTCCTTCACGGGCTTGGTCACGACGCGGTAGCCGTTGTAGTCGAGCCAGTCGATCAGCGGCCGGATCGAAGAATATTCCTGGTCCTCGATCATGGCCGTGTAGTAAAATGCGCGAAGGAGGTTCTCGCGTGACTGAAATTCCTTAAGAAGCTTCTTGTAGTCGATGTCGAAGCCGAGGGCCTTGGTGGTGGCATAGAGGTTCGCACCGTCGATGAAGATGGCGCTGCGCTGGGTGGCTGGCATGAACAGGTCAAATCCCGAACAATAGGGGGCGACAAGAAATCGTCTGAACAAACGGCCAGGGTCCGCCCGAGGCCGACGGCCGGGGGCGGTGCGCCGCGATCACGGTCGTCAGTCTCTGCAATCCGGGGCGAAACCGTGCGGTCCATCTCTGTGCGACCGCTGCCCTGGCCGCCGGACCATTCGTTTCAAACGCGACCTTGTCAAGCAGAGCCGAAAACGTACGGCCCCGAAAACCTGGACTGATGAACTGGAAAGGCCGGCCGCAGCAGGCTGTTGTGATGAAGAGAAAGATTTACGAAGGTCGATCCTGTAAACCTCAGATGCGTCCGGCTGCGGCCCGCGGCCTCAGCCGTTCACGCGCTCCACGCTGTTGACCGGGCGCTTGCCGCGCAGCTCGGCGATGATCGCGTTGAGATGCTGGAGATCCCAGACCGACAGGTCGATCGTGATGTCGGTGAAGTCCTGGGTCCGGCGCTTCATCGAGATATTGTCGATGTTGCCGTCATGGTCGGCGATCACCTGGGCGATCTGGGCGAACACGCCCGGTTCGTTGATCGACTTCAGCGCCAGCCGGGCGGGGAAGCGCTCGCCGCCGAGTCCTTCGGTGTCCCAGCGGACGTCGAGCCAGCGCTCGGGCTCGTTGTCGAAGGCGGCGAGCGCCGCCGACTGGATCGGGTAGACAGTGACGCCGACGCCCGGCGTCAGGATGCCGACGATCCGGTCTCCCGGGACCGCGCCGCCATTCGGCGCGAAGGTCACCGGCAGGTCGCCCGCGAGGCCCCGGATCGGGATCGCGTCGCTCCGGTCCTCGGTCTGGCCGTCCTTGCCGCCCTCGGCGCCCGGGAAGGTCAGCCGCATGGTCTGGTCCGCCGACCGGACGAGGCGGCCCGCACCGTTGACGACCCCCTGCGCAGGGGAAGGCCGACGCTCGTCGCGGTGGTCGGGATAGACGGCCCGGACAACGTCGCCCGAGAACATCTCGCCCCGCCCCACGGCGGCGAACACGTCCTCGGTGGTCGCCCGGGCGAGCCGCGGAAGGGCGCCGCGGAGCTTGTCCTCCGAGAAGGTCTTGGCCGCGCGCTCGAAGGCCCGATCCAGGATCTGGCGTCCGAGCCCGGCATATTGCCGGCGCACGGCGGCCCGGGTCGCCCGCCGGATCGCCGCCCGGGCCTTGCCGGTCACTACGAGGGACTCCCAGGCCGCCGGGGGGGAGGCCCCGTCCGAGCGGCTGATCTCGACCTCGTCGCCGTTGGCGAGTTCGTGCAGCAGCGGCGCCATCCGGCCGTTGATCTTGGCGCCGACCGCAGTGTTGCCGACATCGGTATGCACGGCGTAGGCGAAGTCGATCGGCGTCGCCCCCCGCGGCAGGGCGATCAGCCGGCCCTTCGGGGTGAAGCAGAACACCTGGTCCTGGAACAGCTCGAGCTTGGTGTGCTCCAGGAACTCCTCCGGGCTGTCGCCCTCGGCGAGCAGCTCGATGGTCCGGCGCAGCCACTGATAGGCGCCGCTCTCGGCGGCGAGCCGCGGATGCACGCTGCCCTCGCGTCCCGGATCCTTGATCAGCTCGGAGCCGATCTCCTTGTAGTGGGCGTGGGCGGCGATGCCGTACTCGGCGATGTCGTCCATGGCGCGAGTGCGGATCTGCAGCTCGACGCGCTGGCTCTTCGGCCCGATCACCGTGGTGTGGATCGAGCGGTAATCGTTCTGCTTCGGGGTCGAGACGTAGTCCTTGTACCGGCCCGGGACCATCGGCCAGCTGGTATGGACGATGCCCAGCGCCGCGTAGCATTCTTCCACGGTGTCGACGACCACGCGGAAGCCGAAGATGTCGGAGAGCTGCTCGAAGGCAACGGACTTGCGTTCCATCTTCGACCAGATCGAGAACGGCCGCTTCTGCCGGCCGCTCACCTCCGCGGTGATCCCCTGAGCCCCGAGCTTGTCGGTCAGCACCTGCGCGATGGTCTCGACCACGCTCTCGGACTTGGCGGTGAGCCGCGCCAGCCGCTGCGTGATGGTGGCGTAGACCTCCGGCTCGATGTTGCGGAAGGCCAGATCCTCCAGCTCCTCGCGCAGCTCCTGCATGCCCATCCGGCCGGCGAGCGGCGCGTAGATGTCGAGGGTTTCCTGCGCGATGCGGTGGCGCTTGTCCTCCCGCATGTGCTGGAGGGTCCGCATGTTGTGCAGGCGGTCGGCGAGCTTGACGAGCAGCACGCGCACATCCGCCGCGACCGCGAGCAGCAGCTTGCGGAAGTTCTCGCCCTGCGCGGCCTGCTTCGACACGAGGTCGAGCCGCTTGAGCTTGGTCAGGCCGTCCACCAGGGCGCCGATTTCCGACCCGAACAGCCGGCGGATCTCGTCCAGGGTCGCCTCGGTGTCCTCGACGGTGTCGTGCAGCACCGCGGCCACGATGGTGGCGTCGTCGAGGTGGAGATCCGTGAGGATCGCCGCGACTTCGAGGGGGTGGGCGAAGAAGGGGTCGCCTGAGGCGCGCTTCTGCGTGCCGTGCGCCTGCATGGCGTACACGTAGGCGCGGTTGAGCAGCGCCTCGTCGGCGGCCGGGTTGTAGCGCTTGACCCGTTCGACGAGCTCGTACTGGCGCATCATCCGGCGCGACGGGGCCGAGTCCTGGGTGCTGCGCGGGGTCGGGATCACACGCGATTGTTCCGCAACCGCCGTGCCGGCGCCAGTCCCCGGCGGGGGAAAACCGGCCGGCGCCGCGCCGGTGTCGGAACGAGAGAACCCGGCGTCTCCGCCGGGTCCGGTCTCGGTCAGGTCGTGCGCATCCAGGCCCACGTGCTCCGGCTCACTCGCCCTCGTCGTCGGTCTCGACCGGCGGGGCGAGGTTCTCGAGGCCGCGCAGGAGATCCTCCTCGCTCATGCGGTCGAACTGGACCGCCGCGTCGTCGCTGGAGGACTGCGGTGCCACCGCGGCGGCGGCCGGCGAACTCGACAGCAGCGGCACGGTCTCGGCCTCCGGCTCGTCCACCTCGACGTATTTCTGCATCGAGTGGATCAGCTGCTCCTTGAGGTCATCGGCCGTGATCGTCTCGTCGCCGATCTCGCGCAGGGCCACCACCGGGTTCTTGTCGCGGTCGCGGTCGATGGTCAGCGGGGCGCCGGCAGCCAGGAGGCGGGCTCGGTGGCTCGCCAGCAGCACCAGCTCGAAGCGGTTCTCGACCTTCTCGATGCAGTCTTCGACGGTGACGCGCGCCATGCGGGGCGGCTCCTTGGGCTTGAGCGACGGGTGATGTCGGGTATGCCGGCACTCTACACCGGATGCCGTTGTGCAACAAGCACAGCGGGTTGCGCAGGGCGCGCGCCAGTGGGGCGTCCCGGGCCGGACGGGCGCGCGCGGTGGGGCGGCATCTGAGGCGTCACCTGGGGCGGCATGGTGCGACGCATTGTTGACACCCGCGGCCGCGGGTGCGAGTGCGCCCGCCATCCCAGAGTTTCGGCCGACACGGGCGGCGTCCGCGCGCCGATCGTGCCGGCGATCAGGACGCACCATGCGCGCACTCATCTTTCCGGGTCAGGGCAGCCAGGCGGTCGGCATGGCGCGGGACCTCGCCGAGGCCTTCCCGCAGGCCAGGGCCGTGCTCGACGAGGTCGACGCCGCCCTGGGCCAGAACCTGTCGCGGCTGATGTTCGCGGGGCCGGCGGAGGACCTGACCCTCACCACCAATGCCCAGCCCGCCCTGATGGCGGCGAGCCTCGCGGTGTTGCGGGTGCTGGAGGCCGAGCGCGGCCTCGACCTCGCGCGTGACGTGGCCTGCGTGGCCGGCCACTCGCTCGGCGAGTACGCCGCCCTCGCGGCCGCCGGCAGCCTCACGGTCGCGGACGCCGCCAGGCTCCTGCGCCTGCGCGGCGAGGCCATGCAGGCGGCGGT
>NZ_JBFUGA010000106.1:0-19603 GCF_056403155.1 Methylobacterium sp. P3_A11 | reverse complement strand
CGTTCGGAGCGCCCCCGGTCGGCCTGCCGGGACTCTCCGGCCCGACCGCGCCGAACCGCGTACCCGCGAGCCCGGCCTTCGCCGATGGGGCGGCGATCCCGCCGGTCCGCCCGGCGAGCCCGCGCCCCGCCCTGCCGGACTTCTCCTTCGCCGGCGCCCCGGCGCTGGCGGCCGCCCTTCCCGGCGGTCCGGAGCCGCACCGGCAGATCGCCGCCGACCACCCCCGCGCCAACGCCTTCGCGCATGCGCGCGCCCCGCAGCGCGTGCCGGGTGACCCGTCGAGGGATGGAATCGACGCGGCGCAGGAGCGCTTCGCGCGCACCGGGACGCTCTCCCGGGCACCTGAGGCGCCGGCCTCCGACTACTACTTCCTGAACCTCGGCCCCGGTCCGGCCCGCCGGGCGCCGGCGAGCCCCCGGGTGGAGCCGGCGCGCCATACGGGTCCGGCGCCGCGCCTGGCCGCACAGGGATCGAGCCCGGTGGCGGCCCCCTTCGACGTGGAGCACGTCCGCCGGGACTTCCCGGCCCTGCACCAGAGCGTCAACGGCCACCCGCTGGTCTGGCTCGACAACGCCGCCACCACCCACAAGCCGCAAGGGGTGATCGACGCGACCGCGGAGTTCTACGCCCGGCACAACTCGAACATTCACCGGGCCGCCCACACCCTGGCGGCGCGCTCGACCGACCTGTTCGAGGGCGGCCGCGAGGCGGTGCGCCGCTTCCTCAACGCCCCGTCGAAGGACGACATCGTCTTCCTGCGCGGGACCACGGAGGCGATCAACCTCGTCGCCCAGTCCTACGGCCGGGCGCAGATCGGCCCGGGCGACGAGATCATCGTCTCGACCCTCGAGCACCACGCCAACATCGTGCCCTGGCAGATGCTGGCGCAGCAGGCGGGGGCGACGCTCCGGGTGATCCCGGTCGACGACCGCGGCGAGATCATCTTCGAGCAGTACGCGGCGCTGCTGTCGGGCCGCACCAAGATCGTCTCGGTGACGCAGGTGGCCAACGCGCTGGGCACCGTGAACCCGGTGCGGGAGATCATCCAGCTTGCCCACGCCTACGGGGTGCCGGTGCTGGTCGACGCGGCGCAATCCGCGCCGCACATGCCGCTCGACGTGCAGGCCCTCGACGCGGACTTCCTGGTCTTCTCCGGGCACAAGGTGTTCGGGCCGACGGGCATCGGCGCGCTCTACGGCAAGTCGCACCTGCTGGCTGCGATGCCCCCCTGGCAGGGCGGTGGCCACATGATCGAGGACGTCACCTTCGCGCGGACGGTCTACAAGGGCGCGCCGGAAAAGTTCGAGGCGGGCACGCCCGACATCGCCGGGGCGGTCGGCCTCGGTGCGGCGCTCGACTACCTCGCGGGCCTCGGCCTGCCGGCGATCGCCGCCTACGAGCACGACCTCCTGGACTACGCGCAGGCCGGTCTCGCCGACGTGAAGGGCCTGCGCCTGATCGGCACGGCCCGGGAGAAGGCGAGCGTGATGTCCTTCGTGATCGCCGGGCAGGAGAACGCGGCGGTGGCCCGCCACCTCGATGCGCACGGCATCGCGGTGCGTTCCGGCCATCACTGCGCCCTGCCGGCCCTGCGCCGGTTCGGGATCGACCAGTCGGTGCGGGCCTCGCTGGCCTTCTACAACACCCGCGCGGAGGTCGACGTCTTCCTCAAGGCGCTGCACACCCTGCCGCGGCCTTGAGCTGCGGGGGGCGGCCGGATCCGCGGCTCGCCCCTCGTCCGGGCAACCCAGTTCACACGACAGGCTCGGCGGAACGGCCGCAGGTTGGGCGCACGGTCCCTCTCCCGCACGGGAGAGGGGGCAAGGTGCGTCCCGCCGCCAGTGTCGGCGGCCAACCGGGACGTGTGACCATCGTAGCCGCTGCGGGGGGCGTGAGCGGCGCACTGCGACCGGCCAGCGGTCGGCGGGACCCTCACCCCGCTGCCGGCCGGAGGTGGCGCGTCCGCACCGTGCCGTCGATGGCCCGCAGCGCGCGGAGCACCCCCTCCGCCTCGCCCGACGGCACCGACGCGTCCACCACGACGTAGCCGAACTCGCCGTCCGTCTGGAGGTACTGCGCGTCGATGTTGAGCGACCGGCTCGAGAAGATCGCGTTGATCTGGCCGAGCACGCCGGGCACGTTCCGGTGGACATGGAGGAAGCGCGCGCCGGACAGGCGCGGCGGCAGCTGCACCTGCGGGAAGTTCACCGCGCCGAGCGTCGAGCCGGTCTGGATGTAGTCGACCAGCTTGCGGGCCACCTCCGCGCCGATGCGATCCTGCGCCTCCTCGGTCGAGCCGCCGATATGGGGGGTGAGGATGACGTTCGGCAGGCCCTGCAGGGGGGACACGAAGCGCTCCGCGTTGGACGTCGGTTCCACGGGAAAGACGTCGATCGCCGCCCCGGCGAGATGCCCGTCGCGCAGGGCCGCCGCCAAGGCGTCCAGATCCACTACCGTGCCGCGGCTGTTGTTGATCAGGTAGGCGCCGGGCTTCATCGCGCGGATCCGCTCCGCACCCATGAGCGCGTGTGTCAGGGGCGTCTCGGGGACGTGCAGGCTGACCACGTCGCTGACGGCGAGCAGCACCTCGAAGCTCTCCGCCGGCTCGGTGTTGCCGTGGCGCAGCTTGTCGGTGAGATCGTAGAAGATCACGCGCATGCCCATCGCCTCCGCGAGGTTCGAGAGCTGCGCGCCGATATTCCCGTAGCCGACGATACCCAGCGTCTTGCCGCGCACCTCGAAGGCGCCGGAGGCCGACTTGTCCCATCCGCCGGCATGCGCCGAGACCGAGCGCGGCACGATGCGCCGGAGCAGCATGACGATCTCGCCGATCGTGAGTTCGGCGACGCTGCGCGTGTTCGAGAACGGCGCGTTGAAGACGGGCAGGCCCCGGGTGCGCGCCGTCTCGAGGTCGACCTGATTGGTCCCGACGCTGAAGCAGCCGATGGCGGTCAGGTCCGGCAGGGCGTCGAGAAGCGCGGCGGTGACCTGCGTACGGGAGCGGATGCCCAGGACGGTGGCGCCGGCGAGGTCGTGCGCATCGTCGGCTTCGATGGCACGCGGAACGGGCCGGATGTCGCGCAGTCCGGCTTGGGCGAAGACCTTCGATGCTGTCGGCGCGATGCTTTCAGCCAAAACGATGCGCTCGGGCGACACGGTCTCTCCTCCTCGGAACGTCCTGCTCGGAACGAGCCTGCGATTCCTCAGCCTGCCGCCGGGGCGGGACGGCGGCAAGGTCGTGCGCCTGTGCGGGCCGGCGCGCACCGGCCCACCCCTCGACGGCGGCCGCGCGGGCTGCCAGTTTCCCGCCCCTGCGGCCATGACCGCGGACAGACAGGTGCGCCATGAGCGGATTGACAGCCCGGGCCGTGATCGTCCAGCCGGGGGGCGGTTTCGACAAGGTCGGCTTCGGCGAGCGGCCGGTGCCGGAGCCTAGCCCCGGCGAGATCACGGTCCGCCTGCGGGCGAGTTCCCTCAACTATCACGACTACGCCGTTGTCAGCGGCCTCTGGGGGCCGAGCGAGCCGCGCGTCCCGTTGTCCGACGGTGCCGGCGAGGTCGAGGCCGTGGGATCCGGCGCGGCGGAGTTCGCCGTGGGCGACCGGGTGGTCAGCACGTTCTTCCCGACCTGGACCGAGGGGACGCCCCTGGTCGAGGGTTTCGCCACCGTGCCGGGCGACGGCGTCGACGGCTATGCGCGCGGGCGGGTCACCGCGCCGGCCACCGCCTTCACCCGCGCCCCGAAGGGCTGGGACCACGCCGAGGCGGCGACGCTCACCACCGCAGCGCTCACCGCGTGGCGGGCGCTGCACGCCGATGCCGGCCTGAAGAGCGGCGACGTCGTGCTGGTGCAGGGCACGGGCGGCGTGTCACTGTTCGGCCTGCAATTCGCCAAGGCAGCGGGCGCCATGGTGATCGCAACCTCCTCCAGCGACGCCAAGCTGGAGCGCCTGCGCGGGCTGGGCGCCGATCACCTGATCAACTACCGCGCCGATCCGGCCTGGGGCGAGACCGCCCGGCGCCTGACGGACGGGCGCGGCGTCGATCACGTCCTCGACGTCGGCGGGCCGGCGACGCTGGCGCAGTCCATGGCGGCCGTGCGCGTCGCCGGCCACATCTCGGTGATCGGCATCCTGTCGGGGCTGGCAGGCGAGCTGCCGCTGGTGCCGGCGCTGCTGCGCCAGATCCGCCTGCAGGGCGTCCTAGTCGGCAGCCGGCGCCACCAGATCGAGATGATCCGCGGGATCGAGGCCTGCGGGCTGCGGCCGGTGGTCGACAGCCGCTACCCCCTCGACGACCTCGTCGCGGCGTTCCGCCACCAGGAGAGCAACCGCCACTTCGGCAAGATCTGCATCGAGCTCTGATCGGTCAGGCCGGGCTCGGGGCGGCTCAACGGAAGGCGATCCGGAGGGCGCCGGGCATCCCGGCCCTCCCGTAGGCCTCCGCCTCATGCGGCGGCCCCGGCCGGTGCGCGCAGCCATTCTCGCAGAAGGCGCGGAGCGTGCGCCGGTCGAGCCCGATATCGCTCAGCATCTCCTCGTCGAGGGCGGACAGGAGACGAAAATTCCGCGCCGCGACGCGGCTCTTCCGGATGGATTTCAGGAACGCGAGGATCACGGTTCAACCTCCGTCGTGCCGAAGACGCCGTGGTTGCTCCACGACCGGCTCAACGTCGCTGTCTCGTCCCGTGCCCGCATCCTCTGTTCGGACGATCGGTCGTCCGGGGATCGGTCCTGGCTCGCGCGGACGGGCCGGCGCCGGGATCGGCGCCGGCCCGACGCGTCAGTAGCGGCAGACCCGCCGCGGACCGAAGGGGGTCGGGCGGAAGAAGCAGCGCGGGCCGTAGAAGCGCGGACGGCGGTAGATCGGCCGGCAGCGTCCGTACGGGCCGGGCGCCCATCCGGGACCGCAGCCGAAGGCGACGGTGCTGACTGCCGAGGGGCCAGTGATCGTGTCGGCTCCGGCGGGCGCCAGGGGCGCCGCGCTGGCGGAGGCCAAGCCGAGGCCGCCGACGACGGCCGCGGCGGCCGCGTACATCTTCACGTGCATCATCTTCAGACCTTCTGTTCGGTCGCGCGCCGGGCAGCCCGGGGGCGCGACCGGGGGAAGAATGGTCATCGGGCCTGAATGCGGGCTGACCTCAGCCATTATGGTCCAGAAACAAACAATCCGGCTTCCCCGCGGGGCGCCGAGGCGGTCGCCGTTGCGGCGCGCGGAGGGAAACGCGCCGCAGGAACGGAGCGGCAGGGCTCGTGTTGTCCGCCAGATCGTTTTCGTGAGGCGCGACGATGGCCGGAACCGCCAAGAAGACCGACCCCGCGCTGTGGGACAAGGTCAAGACCCGGGTCACGAATTCCGACGCGGGCGGCAAGCCGGGCCAGTGGTCGGCGCGCAAGGCGCAGATGGCGACCGCCGCGTACAAGAAGGAAGGCGGCGGCTACGCCGGCAAGACGACGCCCGACAACCATCTCCGGCAATGGACCGACGAGGATTGGGGCACGAAGTCGGGTCAGGCGAGCGGCAAGACCGGCGAGCGCTACCTGCCCAAGAAGGCCCGTGAGACTCTGACCGACGCGGAATACGCCGCCAGCACGGCCAAGAAGCGGGCCGATACCCGCAAGGGCAAGCAGTTCTCGAAGCAGCCGATGCCCGCCGCCGAGAAGGCCGCCGCGGCGCGCGTCGGCGACGGCCGGACAAGGGGCAGATCGGGCGGCAAAACCGGGACGACGAAGGCCGCCCTCATGCGCGAGGCCCGCGCGCAGAACGTGCCCGGTCGGTCGCGGATGTCGAAGGCGCAGCTGGCGCAGGCCGTCCACGCCTGAGGTGTGACGCGGGCCGGCGTCGGCCATGACGCAAGACGTCCCGGGAGAGACTCCCGGGACGCTCCTCGGCTCAAGCGGCCAGTTTGATCGGGCTGGGGATGCTCAAGGTCGAGAGGGGATGCGGTCTGTCCAGAGGACCTCGCCCTGTCCCGGTTACCGGGACGGCGCCCCCCGCGGTGCTGGGGGGCGCCACCGCGCGGGGTTCTTAGTACGAGCCGAACTTGTAGTTCAGGCCGGCGCGGATGACGGCGAACTCGTCGGAGCGGCGGCCGATGTTGTTGTACGCCACCGGGAAGTTGTTGGCGGCGTTGATGACGAACGCACCCTGGTTGCGGGTGTTGCGGTCGAGGTTGACGTACAGGCCTTCGACCTTGAGCGTCACCGCCGAGGAGCGGAAGAAGTTCAGGAACGACTCGGTGGGCAGGGCGTACTCGATGCCGCCGCCGACGGCGTAGCCGGTGCGGAAGCTGTCGTTGCCGGCATAGCCGCCGAACGAGCGGTCGGCGCTGCCCGAGCCGTAGGCGAAGCCGCCGGTGCCGTAGAACAGCACGCGGTCGAAGGCGTAGCCGAGGCGGCCGCGCACGGTGCCGAAGAAGTCGAGGCTGGAGAGGCCGCGCGGGTCGGTGACGTAGTAGCCGGGGGCGAGCGGCCCGACGAGCAGGGCGTTGTTCCGGCTGCGGCCGAAGTCGAGGTACTGGGCATCGGCCTCGATGCCGAACACGACGCCGGAGCCGGGCGTCAGCTGCCAGTTGTAGCCGATCTGGCCACCGCCGGAGAAGCCTTCCTGGTTGCGCTGGTTGAAGAACGCGGTGGTGCCGTTGCCGTACGGGGCGGGCACGGCGAAGCTGTTGGTGTTGTTGCTGCTGGCGTCGAAGGCGTAGCCGGCGTTGATACCGAAGTAGGCGCCCGTCCAGGTGAACACCGGGACCGGGGTGAACACCGGCGGCGGAGCGGCCCGGCGCGGAAGGTCGGCGGCCGAAGCGGCGCCGGTGAGGGCCGTGAAGGCGGCGAGCGAAGCCAGGAGCTTGGTCATGTCGGTCATCCAGAGTTGTGATCTGACAGCAAGGCTACCGGGCACTGAGGAAAATAGCTGTAGTTTTACGGACACACCGCCCGATGATGAGCCGCGGTGTCATAGTAAATCGTTTATGAAGACAAGGCGGAAACCCGAAATACATCGCGCGGCCCCAGAAAGAGCGCGGCAACATTTTGGTCGCGCTTTGGTTGCACAGGATCGGGCACTCGGACGTCGCCCGTTGCATCAGAGCCACAGGCGGGTCGTGCGGCCCGCACGCGAAAAGGCCAGGGTCGGCCTATCGGTCGTGATCCGGCCGCGGGCCACGCCGCCTATCACCGCAGTGGCGCCATCCGTCGATCCCCCGGACCCTCGATGCTCCCGCGATCGCGCGCCCGGTGAGACGCCGACATGTCCGTGTCGTCGGATTACCGACTTCGGCATGAGCGGCCGGCTCGGATGACGGCTCGACTATCGATCGGGTGTCCCGATCCGAGGTTATCACTCCCGTTACCACTGGGAAAATAGACGGGATCGAGACTCGTTGTTCCGGCTGACCGATCGATGGGGATCCCCCTGCCATGCATGTGAGAGTCCGCCTCGACGGCGCGAACCCGCTCCGCTGGCACATCGCGCTGGTGAATCGGCTCGCCGCCCTGCCCGGGATCGGGACCGTGAGCGTCGATGCCCGGCCCAGCCCGGTGGAGTGGCCGGCCCAGGCCGATCTGCTGTTCCGGCTGGAGGCCCTGATCTTCCGGCTGAGTCCGAACGGATCGTCGCCCGTGCCGCCCGCGGACCTCTCCGCCTGGGCCAGTCCCGCGGCCGCGGACCTCGTGCTCGACCTGTGCGGCGATGCGGTCGCCTCCGGCCCCATCTGGCGCCCGGCCTATGACGGCGGCCTCGGCGAGACCGCCCTGCTCGCGAGCCTGCTCGCCGGCCGCGTGCCGCGGCTCGACCTGCTCGAGGGCCGCACAGTCATCGCCTCCGGCCGTCTCGGATCGGATTACCGGGGTTCCATAGCCCTGTCCTTCGAGGACGCGCTGGCGCGGACGATCACGATCGTCGCCGCCGCGCTGCGGGACCGGTTGGCGGGCCGTGGCGGAACCGCGATGCCCGTCGCGGCCGCGGCGGCGGTGCCCGCGCCGCCGGAGCGGATCCTGGCATCCAGACCGGCGCGGCTGCTTGCCCGCAGCCTCGTCGGCCGCCTGTACAGGCTGTGCTATCACGCGCCGCACTGGCGCACCGGATGGCGGACCCTGCGCGGACCGGACCTGATCGACCTCGGACGGCATCCCGAGGGGGGCTGGCATGTCCTGCCCGACGATGGGCGGCGCTTCTACGCCGATCCGTTTCCCCTCGCCTCCGGCGGCACGACGCACGTCTTCGTCGAGGAATTCCCCCACGCGACCGGCAAGGCGATCATCTCGGCGGTCCGCTTCGGCCAGGACGGACCCGAGGGGCCGCCGGTCCCGGTCCTGGAGGAGCCGTACCATCTCTCCTACCCGTTCGTGTTCGCGCGGGACGGCGCCGTCTGGATGGTGCCGGAGAGTTCGGCGGCGGGCACGGTCGACCTCTACCGGGCGACGCGCTACCCCGGGGGCTGGGTGAAGGAGGCGACGCTGCTGTCCGGAGTGGTCGCGAGCGACGCGACGCTCCTCGAACACGGCGGCCGCTGGTGGATCTTCGCCACCGTCCGCGATGCCCCGCCTGGCGCCCCACCGGGATCGGGCTGCCACCACGACGCGCTGTTCCTCTGGTCGGCGCCTGACTTCCGCGGGCCGTACACGCCGCATCCGGCCAACCCCGTGCTGATCGACCCGTCGGTCGCCCGGCCTGCCGGACGGATCGTGGCGCGCAATGGAACCCTGATCCGACCGGTCCAGGATTGTGCGGAGGGTTACGGCCGCGCCCTGTCGCTGGCGCGGATCGACCGGCTCGATCCGGACGGGTTCGCCCAGACCATCGTCGGCCGGATCGAACCGGGTGCCGCCTGGCCCGGCCGGTGCCTGCACACGCTCAACGCCGACGGCGGCCTCGAATGCATCGACGGATCCGGCCGGGCCTCGCGCCTCAGGGCGCGGTTCGGCGCCTGAGCGGACCCGCCTGGGCCGGCCACCCGTTCATGCGCACCAATCCCTGAGCGACCGGGGGTTTCCGTCGCGGCATCGGCGGTTGCCGTTGCAAAACCCGCCCGAATCCGGCGTGCGCCGCGATGGAAGGCCCCGCGGCCCGGAACCAGCCGGCGTGTTCCGTGTTCGCTCACGAACCCGGAGACACGTCGCCCCCATGGTCATGATCCTCATCTGCTTTCTCGCGCCATGGCTCGCCATGTTCCTGCGCGGAAAGGTGTTTCAAGGCATCCTCTGCATCATCCTGCATCTCACGATCATCGGCTGGATCCCGGCGACGATCTGGGCGCTGATCGTCACCCGGCGAGAGGCGGCCTGACGGTCTCACCGGGCCGGCAGCGGCCCGGAATGCGGCCGGACCCAGGTGCCGACCGTCCGATGAATCCGGTGCGCGGCGCGGGCCGGTGAACCCCGCGCATCTCGGCCGGGGCCGGCCGACGCGGCGTGCGGGCTGGCGACCCCGGTAGGGCTCGAACCTACGACCTGCCGCTTAGAAGGCGGCTGCTCTATCCAGCTGAGCTACGGAGTCGGGAGGCCAGGCGGTCCCAGAAGCCACGGGCTCGCCCGGGGGTCAAGCGTGCGGCCCGCACCTCCGCCGGAGCCTGTGGTGTCCCGCGTGCGCACCCCGACGGTTGCGCTCTCCTCCGATCGGGGTTGCGCCGACGGGCGGATCCGGACAAGCCGGGTCGCGGTTCATGCCCGGGCGCCGCGCCCGTGTCCGGAGACCGAGGTTGCCGCCGCCTCCCACAGCATCGCCGCCCGAACGCACCCGCCGGGTCGCCGCGGAACGCGGCAGCCTGAACCGGCCCGGCGCGGACCTCGGCCGCCTTCCCACCGGTCTCGACCTCCGGGGCGTGCGGCTCGTGGAGGGTGTGCGCGCCGCCTTCGCGTTCGGCGTCGTCATCCTGATCAACATCTGGGTGCAGTGGCCGCCCCTGCTCACCATGGCGCTCGCGGCGAACCTCGCCTGCTTCTGCGACAATGGCGGACCCATGCGGGCACGCCTGCGCGTCCTCACCGCCTTCTCGTTCCTCGGCGGGCTGCTCTGGGCGGGCCTCGGCCTGATCCAGCCCCTGGGGCTCCCCGTCGTCGTGCCGGTGGCCTGCGCGCTGATCTTCGCCTGCTCCTACGCGCGGGTCTGGAGCGTGCAGGCGCAGTCGGCCGGGAACGTCCTCGTCGTGGTGCTGTGCATCGCCCTCGACCGGCCGCTCGGCCCGGAGCAGGCCGGGATCACCGTGCTGATGTTCGCGGCGGGGGGGCTCTGGGCGACCTTCCTGGCCCTGGTCATCTGGCGGCTGCATCCCTACCGCCCGGCGCACCGGGCGGTGGCGGAGGTCTGGCACAATCTCGCGCGCCTCTGCGGTGACCTGGAACGGCTCGTCGCCCTGCCGGAACCCGACACCGCCGCCTTCGACGGCCATGCCCGGGGCCATCGGCGGGGCGTCCGGGCGAGCATCGAGACCGCGCGGACCATGATCCTCGACCTCGCCCGCTCCCGCGAGCGGGTCTCGGACCGCACCGCCCAGGCGCTGCTGCGCCTGGAGAGCGCCGAGCAGATCTTCTCCGCCCTGATCGCCGTCGGCGAGCTGATCGACAGCCGTCCCGATACGAGCCGCCGAGCCCTCGCCAAGATCTTCCTGCGGCGCCTGCGCCCGCTCCTCGTGACCATCGCCCGGGCGATCCGCGACGACGTCAGCCTCGACCTCGCGCGCCTGGAGCACTCGATCGCCCGGGCGGCCGAGGGACTCTCGGACGATCCGACCCTGGCGCGCCTCGCCGACCGGATCGTCGGCCGGGTGCGGATCGGCGCCAAGCTCTCGACGCCGGAGGGCTACCGGCCCGGCGGGACCTTCCTGGACGGCGGCAGCCTCGACCGCTGGACGCGCTATGTCGGGCCGCTGCAGCAGAATTTCACGCTGGCATCGCCCAATCTGCGCCACGCTCTGCGGGCAAGCGCCGTCGCGGCGCCCGCGCTCGCCGCCACCCTGACCTATGCGGGCGCCTTCACGCACTGGCTGGTGATGACTGTGGTTCTGACCATGCAGCCCTTCTACGCGGCGACGTGGCAGCGGGCGCTGGAGCGGATCGGCGGCACGGTGCTGGGCGGCCTCGCCGGCGCGGTGCTCGCCTATTATGCCACGACCCCGCTCGCGGAGGCCGGGCTGATCCTGGTGCTGAGCATCGTCGGCTTCGCGGCCCGCCAGATCTCGTACGGCTTCTTCGTGGCCTGCCTGACGCCCCTCGTGGTTCTGCTCGTCGAACTGCTCGAGCCCGGCCACAGCTCCTGGGAGATCGTCGCCATGCGGGCGGGCTTCACGGTCCTGGGCGGGCTGATCGCGGTGGCGAGCTGCCTTGTGCTCTGGCCGATCTGGGAGCCCGATCAGGTTCGCCAGGAATTGCGGCGGGCGCTGAAGGCCCATGCGGGCTTCGCCGAATCCGTCCTGCGGGCACCCGCCGGACCGGACCGGGAGGCCGCGATCCTGACCCGGACCCGGGCGGCCGGCCTCGCCCTCAACGATCTGGAAGCGGCCCTGTCGCGCGCCCTGCAGCAGCCGCGCGCCGGCCACCATCCGGAGGTGGAATCGGCCCTCGTGGCCGACGCGACCCTGCGCCGGATCAGCGCCCGGCTCACGGTGCTGCGGCACGCCGCCGAAGCGGCCGCCCCCGAGGCGGAGCCCTGGCGGGCCTGGACCGCCGCGACCCTGGCGGCCCTGGGCGCGGACCAACCGCTGCCCGAGCGTCCCGGCCTCGATCGGGGCCAATCCCTGACCCGGCTCGTGAGCCAGGTCGATCTTCTGGTCGGAACCCTGCGCCCGGGGGAGATCCGCCGGCAATCCGCCGACGGGTCAGAGGGCGAGGCCGCGGCCGCTGGTTCCGGCGTGGCGCACCCGGTCCGGACGTCCTGACCAGCGGGTGCGCGACGCGGACCCGCGGTTCACCGGCAGGTCCGTCCCGGCGCGTTAGAACCGCGGCAGGGCGTTGGCCGGGCCTCCAGCATGCGGGCCGGCATAGCGGTAGGCGGGCGCCGGCTCGGCGCGGACGGTATCCTGCCGCAGGAGGGAGCCGGTGCCGACCCAGCCCGAATAGGCCGAGGCCGGGTAGGGCGAATGCCGCGAATCCAGGCCCTGGGCCAGGGCCGGGGTTGCGACGGCCGCGACCAGGGCGGCGGCGGCGAGCATGCGAACGGTCATGGGGATCTCCAAACGTCTGCGTCTGACTTCAGCGGGAAGTCATCCGGTCAATCGTGTCGCGTGAGGAAGATCGTCGGGTCGGCGGTCTTGATCACTCGGGCTTTGCTTGATCACTCGGGCTTTGCTTGGCCGAATGTGACCTCTCAACGGGGATACTCTGCCTCGGGTTCGGCCGGGGCCGTGCGCTGGCGCACGACGGAGACGGCCCGGCCCCGGAGACCGGCACGGCGCCCCGGTCGGACCGGACCCGGCCGGGGGTGCGTCCCGCGCGGAAGCGTGCCACAGACCGCGCCGAACGGAATCCCCCGGAAGCCCCTGACATGAAGTTGATCGTCGGCCTCGGAAATCCGGGCGCGCGTTACGCGGGCAACCGGCACAATATCGGCTTCCTCGCCGTCGACGCCATCGCCCGCCAGCACCGGGCGAGCCCGTTCCGCCACCGCTTCCAGGGGGAGGCCGCCGAGGCGGTGCTGGGCACGGAGCGGGCGATCCTCCTGAAGCCCTCGACCTTCATGAACGAGTCCGGCCGCGCGGTCTCGGAGGCGCAGCGCTTCTACAAGATCCCGCTGGCCGACGTGATCGTGCTCCACGACGAACTCGACCTCGCCCCCGCCAAGCTGCGGGTGAAGCTGGGCGGCGGCAATGCCGGCCATAACGGCCTGCGCTCGATCACCGCGCAGTGCGGCAACGACTATCGCCGGGTCCGCCTCGGCATCGGCCATCCCGGCGACAAAGCGCTGGTCCATGCCTACGTGCTCAACGATTTCGGCAAGGCCGAACTGCCCTGGGTGGACGACCTCTGCCGGGCCGTGGCCGACCACGCGGACCTGCTCGCCGCCGGCGAGGATGCGGGCTTCCAGAACAAAGTCCACCTCGCCATGGCCGGCCGCGGCTGGGACGCGGTGAAGACCCTGGGCGCCCGAAATTGACACGCCCCCACGGGGACGGGATATCGAGGCGGGCGAGAGGGTCCGAGGTAGGCCGTGTGCCACACGCCCGGCTGTCGGCGGTTCGATTGCCTCCCGGTAGCCGCGGCCCGGCTCGCCGGTGCCGCGCGTACTCGACCGAGGACAGGGCGCACGGCGCCCTGTTCGAGGGCCTGACCCTCATCAACCCTTTCCGCGCGTCGCCCGGCGACGTGCTTCAACGGAACTGAGTCCATGGGCTTCAAATGCGGCATCGTCGGCCTGCCGAACGTCGGCAAGTCGACCCTCTTCAACGCACTGACGCAGACGGCGGCCGCCCAGGCGGCGAACTACCCGTTCTGCACCATCGAGCCGAACGTCGGCGAGGTGGCGGTGCCGGATCCGCGACTCGATGACCTCGCCCGCATCGCCTCCTCGAAGGAGATCATCCCGACGCGGCTGACCTTCGTGGACATCGCCGGCCTCGTGCGCGGCGCCTCCAAGGGCGAGGGCCTGGGCAACCAGTTTCTGGCCAACATTCGCGAGGTCGACGCCATCGCCCACGTGGTCCGGTGCTTCACGGACGGCGACGTCACCCACGTGGAGGGCAAGGTCGACCCGGCGGCCGACATCGAGACCATCGAGACCGAGCTGATGCTCGCCGACCTCGACAGCCTGGAGCGCCGCGCCGTCGCCCTGGAGAAGAAGGCCAAGGGCGCCGACAAGGAAGCCAAGGAGAGCCTCGACCTCGTCAACCGGGCGCTGCCGCTCCTGCGGGAGGGCAARCCGGCGCGGCTGGTGGAGCGCAAGCCCGACGAGGAGAAGCTGTTCCAGTCCCTCGGCCTGATGACCGCCAAGCCCGTCCTCTACGTCTGCAATGTCGATGAGCCCGACGCCGACAAGGGCAACGCCTATTCGGAGGCGGTCTTCGCCCGCGCCAAGGCGGAGGGCGCCGTGGCGGTGGTGGTCTCGGCCAAGATCGAGAGCGAGATCGCCGTGATGCCGGAAGCCGACCAGGCGGAGTTCCTGGAGGCGGTGGGGCTCACGGAGCCCGGCCTCAACCGGGTGATCCGGGCCGGCTACGATCTCCTCGGCCTCGTCACCTATTTCACGGTCGGCCCCAAGGAGGCCCGCGCCTGGACGATCACCAAGGGCACCCGTGCCCCGGGGGCGGCCGGGGTGATCCACTCGGATTTCGAGAAGGGCTTCATCCGGGCCGAGACCATCGCGTTCAAGGATTACACCACGCTGAACGGCGAATCCGGGGCTCGGGACGCCGGCAAGCTCCGCCTGGAGGGCAAGGAGTACGTGGTGCAGGACGGCGACGTGCTGCATTTCCGCTTCGCCAACTGATCCTTCCATCCCGGACGCGCCCGCCCATGCCCGACCCCGCCCTCGAGGATTTCGCTGTCGGCGACGTGATCGTCGGCGAGCCGCTCACCGTCACCCGCGACGCCATCGTGGGCTTCGCCGAGCAGTTCGACTTCCAGCCCTTTCACCTCGACGAGGCAGCCGCGGAAGGGACCTTCGCGGGCCGGCTGATCGGGTCCGGCTGGCACACGGCGGCTTTGGGCATGCGGCTGCTCCAGCAGGGGCCGTTCAAGGGCGGCTCGTCGCTGGGCGCGCCGGGGATCGACGAGTTGCGCTGGCTCGCGCCGGTCCTGCCGGGGGACGCCCTGACGCTGACCTTCCGGGTCGCAGGAACCCGCGATTCGACCTCGAAGCCCGGGCTCGGCTTCGTCACCGCCGAGGTCGCCGTCGGAAACCCGCGCGGCGAGACGGTGCTGACCCAGCGCTTCACCTTCATGCTTGCCCGCCGCGGCACCGACCCCCTGCCCCCGCGGCCCGTGGAGATCGGCGAACCGGGACCGGTCGCGGAGCCGCAGGACGCCGAGATCCTGCCGTTCCTGCGGGACGCCGAGATCGGCGCCGTGCGGGAGCTGGGCGCCTACCCGTTCACCGCCGAGGCGATCGTGGCCTTCGCCCAGGCCTACGATCCGCAGGCCTTCCACCTCGACCACGCGGCGGCCAAGCGCAGCCATTTCGGCGGCCTGTGCGCCTCCGGCTGGCACACGGCCGCCGCCTACATGAACCGGATGCTCACGACCCGCGCCCGCGACGCCGCCTACACGGCGACCCGCGGCCCGGTCCCGGAGGCCGGCCCCTCTCCCGGGTTCAAGGCCTTACGCTGGCTGAAGCCCGTCTACGCGGGCGACACGTTGCGGTTCAGCGCGAAGCTGACCGACAAGCGCGCCTCCGCCTCGCGGCCAGGCTGGGGACTGGCCTTCGCCCGCAACACCGGGGTGAACCAGCGCGGCGAGCCGGTTTTCTCCTTCGACAGCGCGGTCTTCCACCAGTGGGAGCCGTGAGCGCGCCGGGGTCGCTCCCGCGCGTTGACATCCGGGACACGGACGGGATCGGGCAGGCATGTATCAGAAGAAGCTCGGCAGCACGGGGCTGTTCGTCTCGGAACTCTGCCTCGGCACCATGACCTTCGGCGGCGGGACCGGGATGTGGCGCCAGATCGGCGCCCTCGACCAGGCGGAGGCCGGGCGCCTCGTCGGGCGGGCGCTCGATGCCGGGATCAACTTCATCGACACGGCCGACGTCTACGCGGAGGGGCTCTCGGAGCAGATCACCGGCCAGGCCCTGCGCGACCTCAAGGTCTCGCGCGACAGCGTCGTCGTCGCCACCAAGGGCTACGGGCCGATGGGGCCGGGGGCGAACGCCAAGGGCGCCTCGCGCCTGCACCTGATCGATGCCTGCAAGGCGAGCCTGAAGCGGCTCCAGCTCGACCATATCGACCTCTACCAGATCCACGGCTTCGACCCGGCGACGTCGATCGAGGAGCAGGTGCGCGCCCTCGACATCCTCGTGCAGCACGGCCACGTCCGCTACGTCGGCGTCTCGAACTGGGCGGCGTGGCAGATCGTGAAGGCGCTGGGGATCAGCGAGCGGGCCGGGCTCGCCCGCTTCGAGACCCTGCAGGCCTACTATTCCATCGCCGGCCGCGACCTGGAGCGGGAGATCGTCCCGATGCTGCGCTCGGAGGGGCTCGGCCTCCTGGTCTGGAGCCCGCTGGCCGGAGGCCTGCTCAGCGGCAAGTATGCCGGCGGCGCGGGCGAGGGCCGGCGCGCGAGCTTCGACTTCCCGCCGGTGGACCGCCCCCGGGCCGAAGCCTGCATCGAGGCCATGCGGCAGGTGGCGGAGGCACGCGGCGTCTCGGTGGCCCAGGTGGCGCTCGCCTGGCTGCTGCACCGCCAGGCGGTGACCAGCGTGATCGTCGGCGCCAAGCGGCTCGACCAGCTGGAGGACAACATCGCGGCGACCGAACTCAGCCTCAGCGACGCGGAACTCGACGCCCTCGACGCGGTGAGCGTCCTGCCGGCGGAGTATCCGGGCTGGATGTTCGAGCGCCAGGGCGCCCGGGCGCAGCAGCTCGCGGAATCGGGCCGGCCCGGGGTGCGGTGAGGCGGCTCACGCCGCCTTCCGACGCTCCGGGTAAAGCCCGTACAGCCCCGCGGCGCCAATGACCCAGACCGGCTCCTGTCGCCTCTTTAACCGATCCTGCTAAGGTAGGAACGGAGGTCGGCCTATGACGGAGTTACTGGAGAAGGCGGTCGCAGCGGTGCGTCGGATGTCCGTTGCCGAACAGGATACCATCGCCCAGGCCATCCTCAGCCTCGCGCAGCTCGCTGAGCCGCTCGACATCGAGCCCGAAAACGTGGCCGCCGTCACGGCGGGCCTGGACCAAGCCGATCGCGGCGCGTTCGTGGAAGGTGAAGCGGCCGCGAGCGTCGCGGCTACTTTCGCACGTGTCCGTGAAAGATCGTGAGACTGCGTCTCACACCGCAGGCACTCGCAGACGTGGAGACCATCGCGACGTATCTGGAAAGCCGGAATCCGCTCGGCGCGCAACGCGTCGAGGCGGCGATTCAGGACGCGCTCATCCTCATCGGCCGGTATCCCGAGATCGGCTCGATCGGGCGTCAGCGCGTTCGCCGTCTGGCGCTGCCCCGCTATCCGTACCTGATCTTCTACCGTGTGGACGAGCCCGCGGATGTCATCGCGATCCTGGCGATCCGGCATGCGGCCAGAAAGCCGGCCGGCCAATCCTAGAGCGGGCGAAGTCGTCTTCCGTCCGTCGCCCCACAGGCCAAGCCGCGCCCCTGTCCGCCCCCTGCCCTCACGCCGCCTTCCGGCGCTCCGGGTAGAGCCCGTACAGCCCCGCGGCGCTGGCCTCGCAGATCCCGCGCTCGGTGATGATCCCGGTCACCAGCCGGGACGGGGTCACGTCGAAGGCGGGGTTGGCCACGGGGCTTCCGGGGGAGACCACCTCGATCGTGGCGAAGCCGCCGTCGGCGAGCCGCCCGGTCATGTGGGTGACCTCGCGCCCGTCGCGCTCCTCGATCGGGATCTCCTTCACCCCGTCGTCGAGCGTCCAGTCGATCGTCGAGAACGGCAGGGCCGCGTAGAACGGCACGCGGTTGTCGTGCGCCGCCAGGGCCTTCAGGTAGGTGCCGATCTTGTTGCAGACGTCGCCGCTCGCCGTCGTGCGGTCCGAGCCGACGATGCACAGGTCGACCCCGCCGTGCTGCATCAGGTGCCCGCCGGCATTGTCGGCGATGACCGTGTGCGGCACCCCGTGGCCGTTCAGCTCGAAGGCGGTGAGCGCGGCACCCTGGCTGCGCGGCCGGGTCTCGTCGACCAGGACGTGCACCGGCACGCCCCGTTCGTGGGCGGCGTAGATCGGCGCCAGTGCGGTGCCCCAATCCACCGTGGCGAGCCAACCGGCGTTGCAATGGGTCAGCACGGTCACCGGCCGGTCGCCGCCCCTGGCCCTGTGCAGGTCGGCGATGACCTGGCTGCCGTGGGCGCCGATGGCGCGGCAGCTCGCCACGTCCTCCTCGGCGATGCGGCCCGCCTCCGCGAAGGCGCAGGCGAAGCGCTCGTCGGGCGCGACCTGCCGCAGGTTGGCGGAGAGCCGGTCGAGCGCCCAGCGCAGGTTGATCGCCGTGGGGCGCGTCGCCGCGAGCACCGCCACCGCCCGGTCGATCCCATCCGTGGAGGCATCCGCCCGCATGGCCAGCGCCAGCCCGTAGGCCGCTGTGACGCCGATCAGCGGGGCGCCGCGCACGATCATGGTGCGGATCGCTACTGCGGCGTCCTCCAGCGTGGCGAGGCGCTTCAGCTCGAACGCGAAGGGCAGGCGGGTCTGGTCGATCACCTGGACGCTGACGCCGTCCGGGTCCGGGAAGATCGTGCGGTAGGGCTGGCCGTCGATATTCATGGCCGGTCCTGTGCCACAGCGGGGCGGATTTTGCACCCTCCGCACGGGGCGCTGATCGAGCCCCGGCGGCCCGGGCGTGGGCCGGTCAGCCTTCCTCAACCTTAGCGGCTCGTTAAGGGGGCCGTGCCTAGCCTCTCGGGCAAGTCCCCGTTCTGCGTCCGGTCCCGCATGCGCTCGCTTCGCCGTCCCGCATCGCCCTACGACACCTTCGTCGACAGCGTTCGCCCGTTCCTGGGCAAGCGCCTGACGGAACTCGGCGGGTTCGTGCTGTTCACCGGCGCGGTCGCGCTGACCGTGGCGCTGGCCACGTGGTCGATCGACGACCCGAGCCTCAATCACGCCACCGACCATGCCGCCCACAACGTCCTCGGCCAGCCTGGCGCCGTGGTGGCCGACCTCGCCATGCAGATCCTCGGCCTCGGGTCGCTCGCCTTCGTGCTGCCCCCGGCCCTCTGGGGCGTCCGGCTGATGCGCGAGCGCAACCTGCCCGAGGGGGGCCTGCGCATCGCCCTCTGGATCATCGGCTTCTGCGCGGCGAGCGCGGTGGCGAGCGCTCTGCCGCCCACGACCCGCTGGCCGCTGCCCACCGGCCTCGGCGGGGTGGCCGGCGACGGCCTGCTGTCGATGGCACGGGTGATCGTCGGGGCGGTCTCGTCCGCGGCGGCCCACCTCGTCGGCTTCGCCTACGCCGCCGTGGCGATCCTGAGCCTGACCGGCGCCTGCCGCTTCGGGGCGGTCGAGGAGGAGACCCTGCACGACGACCCCTACCCCGTCCGCCGCGCGCCCGTGCGGGGCCGGGACCCGGCCCGCGATGAGCGGGAGGATTCCGACGAGCCGAGCCTCGGCCTCGTGGGTGTCGGCGCCCTCGCGCAGGGGCTGATGGGCCTCCGCCACGCCGCGGCCGACCGGATCGCGGCGTGGCGCGCGGGCCGGGCCGAGCCGATCGACGGTGCTTCGCCGGCCCTGGCGGCCCGGCGCGCCTTCACGGATGCGGACCTGCCCTGGGCCGACCACCTGCCCGAGGGGCGGGAGCCAGGCGCGAGCCGGCGCGAGCCGGTCTTCGACGCGGCGGAGGACGCATCTCCGGGGATGCCCGCCCGCCGGGGGCCGCCGTCGCAGGCCGACGCGGATGCCGTCGAGACCCTGGGCGCCTTCGAGCCACCGCAGCGCCCGGTGCCACAGCGGGCCGAGCCGACGGCCTCACGCGTCGCCCCGCCGGCCGCCGCCCCCGTACCGGCCCGCCGCGCGCCA
>NZ_JBFUGA010000105.1:0-19956 GCF_056403155.1 Methylobacterium sp. P3_A11 | reverse complement strand
GCCCAGAGCGCCGCGCCGACGATCGTCTCGGGCAGCGGCAGGGGCAGGGCGGCCTGGCCGCAGCGTCGGATCAGCCGCGCGACGGTGGCGGCCGGGAGGCCGATCCCGCCCTCCGCCTCGGGCACCAGCGCCAGCGGCAGGCCGCCCGCGGCGAGCGCCGTCCAGAGATCGCCGGGCCAGGCGTCCGCATCCGTGGCCCCGTCGCAGGCCGACAGCAGCGTCGGCGTGAGGTTCTGGGCGAGCAGCCGCTCGACCTGATCCAGGACGATCCTGGCAAGCTCGTCGCCGGCACCGTCCGCCGCGTGTTCGGTCCCGCTCATCGCAGCCCCAGCCCCCGGGCGATGACGCCGCGCAGGACCTCACGGGTGCCGCCGCGCAGCGTGAAGGACGGCGCCCGCAGGGTCACGCCGCCCAGCGCCTCGCGGAAGGCGTCGCCCTGCGCCGTGAGGCTCGGCTCGACCGGCACGAGCCGCCGGGCGATCTCCGGCACCGCGCGCTCGAAGCTGTTGCCGACGTCCTTGACCAGAGCCGCCTCGACGCCCGGCACGATGCCCCGGTCGAGGAGGCGGGCCACCGAGGCCGACATGCCCAGCAGCGCGGTGAGCTGCGCCACCATCCGCCCGGTCTCGACCGCCTGGAACCGGTCCGGTTCCGGCCCGATCCGGTCGATGAGTTCGACGAGCAGCCGGTAATCCGACAGGAAACGGTCCGGCCCCGAGCGCTCGAAGGCGAGTTCCTCCGTGACGAGACCCCAGCCCGCGCCCTCGGCGCCGACCCGCATCGCGTCGGCGACGCGGTAATCGGTGAAGAACACCTCGTTGAACTCGTGGTGGCCCGACAGGTCGAGGATCGGCCGCACCGTCACCCCGGGGGCCGCCATGTCGACGATGAACTGGGTCAGGCCGCCGTGCCGGTCCGGCCCGGGCTCCCCCGTCCGGACGAGGGCCAGCAGGTAATCGACCTGATGGGCGTTCGTCGTCCAGATCTTGGAGCCGTTGATCACCCAGCCGTCGCCGTCGCGCACCGCGCGCGTCCGCACCGCGGCGAGGTCCGAGCCGGAATTCGGCTCGCTCATGCCGATGCCGAAGGCGCAGTCGCCCCGGCAGATGCGCGGCAGGATCGCCCGCTTGGCCGCCTCGGTGCCGTGCCGCAGGATCTGCGGTCCGGATTGGCGGTCGGCGATCCAGTGCGCGCCGCAGGGGGCGCCGGCGGCCAGCATCTCCTCCGTGACGACGAAGCGGACCAGGCCGGAGCGGGCGTGACCGCCATAGCTTTCCGGCAGGGTCAGGCCGATGAACCCGGCCGCCCCCGCGCGCCGGCTGAAGGCGGCGTCGAAGGTCGTCCAGGAGGTCCGGTGCGGCACGAAATGCCCGGCCGCCAGCTCGGCGTCCAGGAAGGCGCGGACGGAAGCGCGGGCGGCCTCGGCCTCGGCCGGAAGCGGCTCGGCATTGAAGCGGAAACTCTGCATCGGGGTTGTGTACTCGGCCGATCGTGCGGGTGGCGCCGGATCGCGCCGCTCAGCTCCCGTCGCGGCCCTGGAGGCCGGGAAAGAAGATCTCCTGCCAGTCGCTCGGCACCTTCCGCAGGAAGCCCTGCGTCGCCATCGCCTTGGCGAGGTTGACCATGCCCTTCGGCGCCACGTCGTAGACGATGGTCCCGTCGGTGAGGATCGCCTCGACCTGGGCGCGATCGATCTGAACCTGCTCGGAGGCGAGATAGATCGCCGCCGCGCGTTTCGGATCGCTGCGGATCAGCGCCACCGCATCCTCCATCCCGGCCAGGATCGCCTGCGCGACCTTCGGATTCGCATCGACGAAGCCCTGCTTGGCGTTCAGCGTCGCGGCGGTGATGTCGCCGTCGCCGATCAGGCCGGTGGAGGTCATGATCGCGCGCAGCTTGGGGTCCGCGCGCAGGACCTGCGTGAACGGCGGCGTCGAGAAGTAGCCGGCGATGCCCTGGCCGGCCCGCATGGCCGCGGTGGCGTCCGGATGCGGCAGGCTCACCATCAGCGCGTCGGCCTTGGCGGCATCGCCGAGCTGCTGCGCCGCCGCGATCCGCAGCAGGATCGCCTGGGGCGAGTTGAAGGCCGGGACCGCGATCTTGTCGCCGAAGGTGAAGTCCTTGAGCGCGGTGACGCCGGGCTTGCCGGTGAACAGCGTGTAGACGACCGAGCTCAGGGCGGTGAGGCTCTTGATCTGCTGGCGCCCGCGGGTCTTGTCCCAGGCGATCAGGGCGCCGGCGGAGCCGAGGGTGCCGAGCTCGACGCTGTCGGAGAGCAGCGCGTCGTTCATCGCCGTCGAGCCGCTGAAGCGGGTCAGCGTGACCGACAACCCGTCGAGCCCCGCCGCCTTGGCGCGCTTGTCGAACAGGCCTTCGCTCTGCGCGATCATCACCGGCAGGTAGACGAGGCCGTATTGCAGGCCGATGCGGACGGACGTCGTCTCGGCGCGCACCGCTCCCCCGACGACCGGTAGCATCAGCGCGGCGGCGAGGAGGCGCGCGGCGACGGCCGCGAGGCGGATCGGCATCGGCATTCCTCCCGGACAGGGCCGCATGTGTCGCGCGGTCTCCGGTGCCGGTCGGTCAGGCCAATCCGGCACGCGGAGAGTAGGGCAGAGGGCGGATCCGGCTTCAACCGCCATCGCCCATCTGTTGAAGAATATCACATGTGTGATGGAAGGCCGCGATCGCTCCGGCGCTATACTGCCGCCACGCGGCGACGCAGGCTCATGCCGCCGCCACCGGGGGATGCGCCGACCATGCGCCGCGAACACCACGAACCCTGTCGCGGACGAAAGGGGTCGGTTCGACCCGGGGGGCGAGCGGTGCCGATCCCGGGAACACGGTCCCGCGGGTTCGGGCGTGGGTGAGCGCGGCCGGACATCCGGCGCGATCGACGCGGGCCATGCGTGCACGGACCTGACCGTCGGGGCCGATCCGGCCGGCTCGGATCTGACCCTGGTGAAGTCCGCCGGACGGGTACTGCAGATCCTGGAGCTGTTCGACGAGATCCAGCGCGAGGCGCGCGTCTCCGAGATCGCGACCCGGCTGAACGTCCCGCAATCCTCGACGTCGGTGCTGCTGAAGAGCCTCGTCCGCCTCGGCTACCTCGACTACGACCCGGCGAGCCGCAGCTTCCTGCCGTCGCCCCGGGTGGCGCTCCTGGGCGCGTGGCTCGACAAGGGGCCGGTGCGCGACGGCAGCCTCGTGCGGATGCTCGAGCACCTGTCGGAGCGCGCGGGCGGCACAGTGATCCTCGCCGCGCGCAACGCGATCTTCTCGCAATACGTCCACGTCCTGCAGGCGCGCACCGCCATGCGCTTCCACGTCCCGCCCGGCACGCGCCGCCTCGTCATCTGGTCGGCGACCGGCACCGCGCTCCTCGCCGACAGCCCCGAGGCCGAGATCGGCCCGCTGGTCCGCCGCACGAACGCGGAGGCCCCGCCGGAACAGCCGCCGATCGCGCTCGCGGCCGTTCTGGCCAACCTGGCGCGGCTGCGGCGGGATGGGCACTTCTTCTCCCGCGGCCTCGTCACGCCGGGCGCCGGCTCGATCGCGGTGCCGCTGCCCAGGCGCATCGACGGCAAGGGCCGCCCTCTGGCGGTCGCGGTGTCCGGTCTGCTCGACGACTTCGTGCGTCGGGAAGCGGAGATCGTCGCGACGATCCACGACGCGGTCGCGCGGTTCCTGCCGGAGGAGCCGGGACACGACAGTCAGGCCGACGGCCTGGACGGGCGCGACAGGCCGCCTCTCCCGCTCGGGCGAGGGGACCCGCGCCTCATTCTGTGACGATGGCGTCGCTGTCGTGGACCGTGGCCGGAGGATCCGTCGCGGCCCTTAACCCTTTGTTTGACCCGTTCTCGCGCCGAACCGGTGACCGCGTCGGCGAAGAGCGCTCCCAGGCCGGCCGGCTTTGGCCTCCGAGGCCCGTGCACGGCTGCAGATCAAGGATTGCGGGGCTGCAGAGCACGGCTCCGCGCTAGTGAAGCTCAGAGCCCTGCAGCCTCGAACGCGACCAAGCGGAGACGTCATCATCGTGCCCGGCGCCCCAACCGCGCGCAGTTCCGAGCCGCCCGAGACGCCGTCGCGTCCGACGCTCACCGGCAATGCCGCCCTCGGCGTGACGCAGATCATCCTGTGGGGCGGCACGTTCTTCCTCACCGCGGTCGTCTCGGACCCGATCGTGGCGGATACCGGCTGGCCGCAGGCGATGGTGGTGGGCGCACTCTCGCTGGCGATCTTCGTCTCTAGCCTTCCGGCGCCCTTCGTCGGCCGCATGATCCGGCATCGCGGCGGACGGCCGGTCCTGGTGGTCGGCGCCCTGATCGTCGCCGCAGGTCTGGCTCTGATGGCGGCCGCGCAGAGCCTGCCGGTCTTCCTGATCGCCTGGGTGATCGCCGGCCTCGGCATGTCGGCGAGCCTCTACGACCCGCTCTTCGCGGCGATCGGCCAGGCCTATGGCGGTGCCGCGCGCGGGGCGATGACCCAGATCGCGATCTCGTCGGGCTTCGCTGTGTCACTGTGCTGGCCCGCGACGCGCGTCCTGGTCGATCACGTCGGCTGGCGCGGAGCCTGCCTCACCTACGCGATTCTGTGCGGCGCCGTGGTGGTACCGCTCTTCGCCTGGGCGCTCCCGTCCCTGCGCCGGGTCGCGGTCGAGCCGGCGGTGGCGCCCCGGCCCTACGAGCCGGCCGGCTCGGCCGGAGCCGCGCGCCTGCCGGCCGAGCGCCTCCTCGCCGTGACCTTCACGATGGCGGCGATGATCATGACCGCCGCCTCGGTGCAACTGCTCAACCTGCTCCAGATCCTGGGCGTCGGCGGGACCGCTGCGGTGGCCCTGACCGGCCTGATCGGTCCCGCCCAAGTGGGCGTGCGCGTCGTCGAACTCGCCTTCGGGCGCCGCGCCCATCCGGCCTGGTCCCTGCTGCTGTCGAGCGCCAGCGTCGGGCTGGGGCTCCTGCTGCTGGCGACGATCCCGTCCCTGGCGTGGCTCGCGATGCTGCTCTATGGCGCTGGCAACGGCATGCGCACCGTCGTTCGGGGCACGCTGCCGCTGGCGCTCTACGGACAGGGCGAATACGCGGCCGCGATGGGCCGGCTCGCCCGCCTCCCGCTCCTCGGCCAGGCGATCACGCCCCTGGCCTGCGGCTACATCGCCGAAGCGTTCGGCCTCCTGCCGCTGCTGGAGGTGATGCTGGCTGTGGCGGCGATCAATCTCGGCCTGTCCCTCTGGGTGTTCGGCTTCGCGATGCGCCGCCCGAGCGTGCCGGCCTGATCGGCGGGGGTAGACCCGATTTTGCCTGATTGACAGATTGTCGGACGATGTGCTCCATTCTGCTCGCGGATGAGATGCATCCGCGAGGAAGAGCCGGGTCAACCGGCCGCCTGAAGGAAACGCCCGCATGGACGCAGAGATCTACAAGATCTACGCGATCAAGTACGCGCATCATCACCGTATGGCCCGCGAAAACTTCATCGGCGGGGACATCCACGATGGCCCGATGCCGATTGATTACTTCGTCTGGGTCGTGGTCGGCGGCGGCAGGACGATCGTCGTCGACACGGGCTTCGACCGGGCGATGGCGACGAAGCGGGGCCGCGACATCGTGCGGCCGGTCGAGGAGGGCTTGGCCCGGATCGGCATCGACCCACTGCAGGTCGAGGACGTCGTCCTGACCCATCTGCACTACGACCATGCCGGCAACCACGACCTGTTTCCGAAGGCCCGCTTCCATGTCCAGGAACGCGAGATGGCCTTCTGCACCGGCCGGTGCATGTGTCACCCGGAGGTCCGCCACCCCTTCGCCGCCGAGGACGTGAAAGTGATGGTGGACCGGCTGTTCGATGACCGCGTCCGCTTCCGCGAGACGACCGACACGCTCTATCCGGGGATCACCCTTCACCGGGTCGGCGGCCACTCGGACGGCCTGCAGATCGTCCGGGTCCGGACCGCGCGCGGCTGGGTCGTGCTGGCCTCCGACGCCGCGCACTTCTACGCCAATATCGGACGCCGGCTCGCCTATCCGATCGTCTACAACGTCGGCGACATGTTCGAGGGCTACCGGACTGTCCGGCGTCTGGCCGAGTCCGAGGATCACATCATCCCGGGACACGATCCGCAGGTTCTCGCGATCTACCCGCCGGCAGCCGACGACGTCGCCGGCTGGATCGCGCGCGTCGACCTGCCCCCGACCGCTTCACCGACCACCTGACCGGAGGATTCCATGATCGTCGAGATGCGCGTCTACTACTGCGCCCCGACCCGCTTGCCGGMCCTGCTGGAGCGGTTCCGCTCCACGACGCTCGGCTTCTTCCAGAAATACGGCATCGAGCAGATCGGCTTCTGGACCACACTCGTCGGTCCCGACAACCACGCGCTCACCTACCTGCTCAAGTGGGACGACATGGCGCAGCGCGAGGCTCGCTGGAACGCGTTCCAGGCCGATCCGGACTGGATCGCCGCCCGCGCCGAGACCGAGAAGGACCGGCCGATCGTCGCCCGGATCGAGAACACCTTCCTCACCCCCACGGACTTCTCTGCCCTGCGCTGACGGGGACACGCGACGCCGGACCCGTCCGGTGGTCGCCCAGAAGGACAGTCACGGCATGGAACAGAGAACCATCGGCTTCATCGGTCTCGGCATGATGGGCGACCCCATGAGCCGGTGCCTCGCCAAGGCGGGGCACGCGCTCCGCCTGCTCGACGCGGATGCGGCCCGGACCGACGCGCTCGGCCGGGACCTTGGCGCGACGACCCTGACGCGGGAGAACGCGGCCGGGCTCGACCTGCTGATCACGATGCTGCCGAACTCGGCCATCGTCGAGGCGGTGCTGCTCGATGGGGGCTGGGCCGACGCGCTCACGGCCGGCGCCACCGTGATCGACATGAGCTCGTCGGAGCCGGTGCGGTCCCGCGCCCTCGGCGAGCGGCTTGCCGGAAAAGGGCTCGGCTATCTCGATGCGCCGGTCTCGGGCGGCGTGCGGCGGGCGGTGGACGGCACGCTCGCGATCCTCGTCGGCGGCGAGGCGGATCTCCTCGCCCGCTGGCGGCCGGTGCTGGAAGTGATGGGCACCTCCGTCCTGCATATCGGCCCGGCGGGAGCGGGCCATGCCGCCAAGGCGCTGAACAACTTCGTCTCCGCCGCGGGCCTGCTCGCCACCGTCGAGGCGCTGCACGTGGCGCAGCGCTTCGGGATCGCGCCGGAGGCCATGACCGATGTGCTCAACGCCTCGTCCGGGCGCAGCAACACCTCCGAGAACAAGGTGAAGCAGTTCATGCTCAGCGGCAGTTTCGCCTCGGGCTTCTCGCTGAAACTGATGGACAAGGATCTCGGCATCGCCGGTGCCCTGGCCGAGTCTGTCGACTACCCGCTCGGGTTCGGCCGGCACTGCATCGAGACCTGGCACGCGATCGCCGGGGTGGTCGAGCCCACGGCCGACCACACCGAGATGTACCGCCTGCTGGCCAAGGGGGCATGAGACGATGGCGCTCCCGGATCTGAGCCGCTTCTACATCGACGGAGCCTGGGTCGAGCCGGCCGCGGGCCGGCCGTTCCCGCTGATCGATCCCGCCACCGAGACGGCGTTCGGCACCCTCGCGCTCGGCAATGCCGAGGACGTCGACCGGGCCGTCCGCTCGGCCCGCGCCGCCTTCCCGGCCTTCTCGGAGACGGCGCCCGCCGCGCGCGTCGCGCTGCTGCGCCGGATCCTCGCGCTCTTCGAGGAGCGGTTCGAGACCTTCGCCGAGACGATCCGGCAGGAGATGGGCTCGCCCATCGGTTTCGCCCGCAAGGGTCAGGCGGCGCGGGGGCCGGCGCACCTCAGCGCGCTGATCGAGGTGATGGAGCGCTTCGCCTTCGAAGAAGATCGCGGCACCACCCGGATCCGGCGCGAGCCGATCGGCGTCTGCGGCCTGATCACGCCGTGGAACTGGCCGATCAACCAGATCGTCGTGAAGATCGCCCCGGCGCTCGCGGCCGGCTGCACGATGGTACTGAAGCCCAGCGAGTACTCGGCCGTCAGCGCGATGCTGTTCGCGCAGGTCCTGCACGACGCGGGCGTGCCGCCGGGCGTGTTCAACCTCGTGAACGGGGACGGCCCCGGCGTCGGCGCCGCGATCGCCGCACATCCGGGGATCGACATGGTCTCGTTCACCGGATCGACCCGCGCCGGGATCGAGATCGCCCGGGCGGCGGCCCCGACCATCAAGCGTGTCGCGCAGGAGCTCGGCGGCAAGTCCGCCAACATCCTGCTCGAGGACGTCGACTTCGAACAGGCGGTCCGGCGCGGCGTCGCGGCCTGCTGCACCAATTCCGGCCAGTCCTGCTCCATCCCGACGCGGATGCTCGTGCCCAGGGCGCGCATGGACGAGGCGGCCGCCATCGCGGCCGAGGCCGCGTCCGGTTTCAGGCTCGGCCCGACCGCGGATCCCGAGACCGACCTCGGCCCGGTGGTCAATCGCAGCCAGTACGAGCGGGTCGTGGGGTTGATCCGCACCGGCATCGCGGAGGGCGCGCGGCTCGTCGCCGGCGGCCCGGAGCGGCCGGACCACCTCGCCCACGGCTTCTACGTCCGCCCGACCGTGTTCGCCGACGTGACCCCCGACATGACCATCGCGCGCGAGGAGATCTTCGGCCCGGTCCTGTCGATCCTCGCCTACGACAGCGAGGACGACGCGGTGGCGATCGCCAACGGGTCGCGCTACGGGCTCGCCGCCTACGTGCAGGGGCGGGACCGCGACCGGGCGCGCGCGGTGGCGCGGCGGCTGATCGGCGGGCAGGTCCACATCAATTATCCGCCCCCGGACGTCCACGCGCCCTTCGGCGGCTACCGCCAGTCCGGCAACGGCCGGGAATGGGGCGAGGCGGGCCTCCTCGAATACCTCGAGACCAAGGCGATGATCGGCTTCGGCCTCGATTGACCAGCGCCGGCCTCTCGGCCCGCGCACGACGGCCGGCGGCTTCGCGCGTCGGCCACGATCAGGAGAACGATATGTCCGACGAGAGCGAGCTATTCGGCAAGGGTTTCGAGAACCGGAAGACCGTCCTCGGTGCCGCCCACGTGGAAAAATCCTGGGCCAACGCCGACGCGTTCAATCGCCCGGTCCAACAGCTGGTGACCGAATATTGCTGGGGCGCGGTCTGGGGCGACAAGACGCTGCCGTTCAAGACCCGCAGCATGCTCAACATCGCGATGCTGACCGCGATGAACCAGCACCACGAACTCGCGGTCCACGTCAAAGGCGCCCTCAACAACGGCGTGACGAAGGACGAGATCCAGGCGGTGCTGATGCAGGCACTCGTCTATTGCGGCGCCCCGGCGGCGCTCGCCGCCTTCCGGACCGCATCCGCGGCGATCGCCTCGTGGGACGCGGAGCAGGCCGGCGGACGCTGATCCCGCGGACCGATGCGCGGGCGCAAGCCCGCGCCTCCAGCACCGACGCAGTCAAAAAAATGCGCGGCACGATCACAGGGAGGGAGACGCCATGACGGTCACGTCGGCAGCCTTGGCAACGGATTCGGCGGGAGCGGTCTCGCCCGCGTCCCAGTCGATCGAGGAGAGGCGTCGGAGCGCTATCCGGGGTGCGTTCTTCTCCGAATACATCGACATGTTCGACATCTACCTGCCGGTGGTCGCGCTGGCGCCGGTGATGTTCATGTTCCAGCCGAAGAACCTGTCCCCTCAGGTGGAGACGGTCCTGGCGTCGCTGGTCTTCATCACCACCTTGCTCGGCCGCCCGATCGGCGCCCTGATCTTCGGTCTCATTGCCGACAGGGTCGGGCGCCGGGCCGCCTCGATCTACTCGGTGGCGGGCTTCGGCGTGATCACGCTGCTGATCGGCCTGCTGCCCGGCTACGAGACGCTCGGCCTCGCCTCGTACATCCTGCTGGTCCTGCTGCGGTTCCTCGACGGCATCTTCCTCGGCGGCGGCTACACGGGGGCGATGCCGCTCGCCATCGAGTATTCGAAGAAGGACAAGCGCGGCTTCGTCGGCGGACTGATCATCGCGGGCTTTCCGGCCGCCTATGTCAGCATCAACCTTATCACGATGCTGATGTTCTACCTGTTCCCGCTCAACGGACCCGGGTCGCCCTATACGGTCTGGGGCTGGCGGATCCCCTTCATCGTCGGCGCGGCGCTGGCCGGCCTGCTCGCCCTCTACTACGTCCACAAGGTCTCGGAATCGGAGGTCTGGAAGAAGGAGGCCGCCGCCGGGGCAGTCCAGGCCGAGACGTCGCCCATGTCGGGGCTGCTGTCCGGGAAGGGCGGCCGCGATCTCCTGCAAGTCCTGCTGCTGATGACCGGATTCTGGATGACCCAGAACATCATCACCATCTACATGCCGACCGGATTGCTGGTGAAGACCCTGCACCTCAACGGCTTCGCGCTGACCGCGACGCTGATGATCTGCTACACGATCCTGTTCTTCAGCTATATCGGCTCCGGCCTGCTGGGCCAGCTGATCGGCCGCCGACGCTTCTTCGTCATTGCCGGCCCGCTGATCGCGACCGTCGGCGCGTGGATCCTCTACACGCTGACCGTCACGCCCGAGATGGCGTTCGGGACCCGCGTGCTGCTGGTCAGCGTCCTGGCGGTCATCGTGACGTCGCCCTGGGGCGTGATCGTCACCTACATCAACGAGCGCTTCGCCACGGATGTCCGCGCCACCGGCTTCGGCATCGGGTTCAGCCTCTCGGTGGTGATCCCGTCCTTCTACGCCTTCTACATGGACTGGCTGAGCGCGCTGATGCCGCTCGCGCTGACGCCCGTGGTCCTGCTGATGATCGGCGGCGTGATCGGCACCGTGGGCGCGCTGATCGGCCCCGAGACCAAGGACGTCGATTTCGGCACCGGCCACTGAGCCGGCCGCCGCGCGGAGGACGCAGCATGAACGGGAATCGGATCGGCTTCATCGGGCTCGGCAACATGGGCGGCCGCATGACGCGACGCCTGACCGGGGCGGGCATCGCGGTCGTCGGCTTCGACACAGACCGGGAGGCCGCTTCCCGCTGGGGCGCGACGGCCGCCGCCTCCGCGGGCGCGGTCGTCGGAGAGGCCGACGTGATCCTGATGTCCCTGCCCGACAGCAAGGTGGTCGAGCGCGTCGTCCTCGGCGACGGCGGCATCCTCGCTAGATGCCGGGACGGGCAGATCGTCGTCGATCTCAGCACGGCGGCGGCGAGCTCGACGCGCCGCATCGCCGCCGCCCTGGCCGAGCGCGGCGTCGCCTACGTGGACGCGGGCATCTCGGGCGGCGCGGCGGCGGCCGAGACGGGCACGCTGACCCTGATGGTCGGCGGCGATCCGGCGGTGATCGACCGGCTCGGCTGGGTGTTCGCGCCGATCGCCCGGACGGTCGTCGTCATGGGCGGCTCCGGGGCAGGCCACACGACCAAGCTGCTCAACAACTTCCTGAACGCCGTCAGCCTCGCCGCCACCGCGGAGGTCATGGTCGCGGGCAAGAAGGCCGGGCTCGACCTGCACCGGCTCCTGAAGGTGCTGAACGCCTCCAGCGGCGTCAACTTCGCGACGCTGAACCGTTTTCCGAAGATCGTGGACGGCGATTACCTGGAAGGCGGCCTGACCGGCAGGCTGATGACCAAGGACGTCGTGCTCTACGCCGATCTCCTGCACGAACTCGGGGTCGCCTCACTCAACGCGTCCGGCCCGATGGCGAGCTTCGGCCTCGCCACGGCGCTCGGCTACGGCGACGTCATCTCCAACCGCGTCGTCGATGCCATCGGCGACATTTCCGGCGGCGTCCGGCTCCACGAGAACTGAGAGGATACGATGCAGATCTTCCACGGCCGCGAGAAGAGCGCGAAATCCGAGAGCCGCGGGGCGACCTTCACCGGACAGGTCTGGGCCGACCCGGTGATGCCGTCGACGGGCGGCGTCACCATCAACAACGTCTTCTTCACCCCGGGTGCGCGGACCTTCTGGCACACGCACGCGCAGGGCCAGATCCTGCAGGTGACCGCCGGCAAGGGCTGGATCTGCGTCGCGGGCCAGCCGGCGCAGCCGATCCGGGCGGGCGACACCGTCTGGATCCCCGCGGACGAGCGGCACTGGCATGGCGCGGCCGCCGACAGCTACCTGCTCCACACGGCGATCTCGCTCGGCAAGACCGACTGGCAGGACGAGGTGGTCGAGGCCGATTACGCCGGAGCCACGGCATGACCGGGACCGCGCCGAACCCGGAAGCCCTCCGGCACGCCGTCGCGGAGCAGCTCGGTTACTGGGACGAGGCGCAGGTCGCGCTGGCCGATCTGTCGCCCGGCTTCCTCGACGCCTGGGCTCGGTTGGCGACGGTCCCGGTCCGCAAGAATTATCTCGGCGCGAAGGACCGCGCCCTGATCGCGCTCTCGGCCGCGGCGGCAGCGACCCACCTGTACGCGCCCGGCGTTCGCCGCCAGATCCGCAACGCCCTCGACGCCGGCGCGACGGCCGACGAAATCATGGAGGTCCTGGCGCTGACGGCGACCCTCGGCATCCACGCCTGCAACATCGGCGTGCCGCTGCTGCTGGAGGTGCTGGAGGAGGCCGGCCAGCGGAGCGGCCCCGCGCCGCTGACGCCGCGGCAGGAGCAGCTGAAGGCGGATTTCACCCGCGACCGGGGCTATTGGCACACGTTCTGGGACGGTCTCCTCGAACTCGATCCCGACCTGTTCGAGGGGTATCTCGACTTCTCGGCCTGGCCCTGGCGCCACGGCGTCCTGACGCCGAAGATGAAGGAATTCGTCTACTGCGCCTTCGACGCGGCGGCGACGCACCTCTACGTGCCGGGCCTGAAGATGCACATGAAGAACGCCCTCGGTTACGGCGCGACCCAGGAAGAACTCATGGAGGTCCTCGAGATCGTCAGCCTGATCGGCATGCACGGCGCGGAGCTGGCCGCTCCGATCCTGCGCGACGAACTGGCCGCCCGGCGCCGGGCCTGACGGCCGAACCGGCCGACCGGACGACGGGCGCGACAACAGGCCGGCCTCGGGGCACATCTCGCAGCCTGCCTTGCCACCCGACGGCGCGCCATGCCACCCGTTCGGCTCGATATCGATCCGTGAACGCCAGGCGATGAACAAGATCAGGGCCATCCAGCCGGATACGCTCCGTCGAAAGGTGGAGGACGCAGTGCGCGAGGCGATCACCTCGGGCGTCTACGCGCCTGGCGAGCGGCTGATCGAGCGCGAATTGTGCGAGGGGCTCGGCGTCAGCCGCGCCTCCGTCCGCGAGGCTCTGCGCAGGCTGGAAGCCGAGAAGCTCGTCCATACGGTCCCGCATCGCGGCCCGGTCGTGGCTTCGATCTCGGTGGAGGAAGCGCGCCAGCTCTACGCGCTGCGCGCCGTCCTGGAGGGCTACGCGGCGCACGAATTCGCCATCCAGGCTTCGGACGCGGCGATCCTCGCGTTCGGGCAGGCGGCCCGGCTTCTGCGTGAGGCGGCCGGCAGCGGCGACACCGATCGCGTCCTGCGCGCCAAGGGCGTCCTGTACGATGTCATGCTCAGCAATTGCGGGAACGCTCTGGTCTGCGAGATCCTTCGCGGCTTCTACTCACGGATCAACCTGCTGCGCGCGACATCCCTGATGCATGCCGAGCGGCTGCCACACAGCCTCGCCGAGATCGACGCCCTGGTCGAAGCGTTTCAGGCCCGCGACGCCGCGAAAGCGGAGGCCCTGGCCCGACTCCACGTGACCAATGCGTGCGCGGTCGCCCTGAAGCAACTCGCGTTTCGTACCCAGCAGCAGACGCTCGATGCGGTAAGCTGAGTCGGCGTTGGTCTGTGGCTCAACGGGTCCCCCATCCCGCAGACCGGCAACAAGACTCGCGCCGAAACGTTGATCGACCTGCGCACGGCAGAGGTGACCCACGGGCTGCGGCGCGCGTCCGCGGGGGTCGCGCACGTCCCGCTGGAATGGGTCGACGGCGACAGCCACCGCCGGTCGCTCGAACCTGTCGGGGACGGGCCTCCCGCTCAGGTCGAGGTCCAAGCCTTGGCCGCCCGACCCAAACCGAGCGGCCTCCGGGAAACCCGACGCGGTTCAACACGCAGCTCTGGCCACAGATCGGCGTGGCCGACGCGCCGGTCGCGTGGCGCCGCGCCCTCGACCTTGCCGCGCGCAGCATGAGGCTCCCGGGCGGCTACGACTTCAACGATGACCGGACGGTGTCTGGATCGAAGGCATGGCGCAAGCCGCCCTGACGCTGCGGGCGCTGGGCCGCCGTCAGCAGACGGATCAGCTCCTCGATGGTCTCCGGCGCGAGGTCTCGCCGACGGGGTAGCTCTACGCTTCGAGCATCCCCCGCCTTACAGCGTGGCCAAGCGGCCGCACTACCTGCACGGCGTGTTGAACTGGTTGTGCAAGCCGTTCATCGTCCTGAGGCTGGCAGCACCGTCGATCTACTGGATCTTCGACATCCCGGCCTTCGAGGCGGACTACCTCTCCTTCCTGCGCTACGGCGTTCCCGCCCTCCTGGCGCTTTGGGTCTACGGCGGCTGGATCTCAGGCCGGCGTACGCTGACCCTATTCATGGAGGTGACCCACATCATGACCGCCCTGGCGATCACCCTCAGGCTCGCCTCGGCGGCAATCCGCCCCTTCGGTCGGCCCTTCAAGGTGACCGATAAGGGCGGTGACCGCGCGGTATCGATCGTACGCTGGCGCATGGCGGCGGGGTTCGGAGGGATTGCCCTCCTGTCGGCCGGCTCGATCGGGTGGTCCTTCGCATCCCCCTACGGAGCCACGGAGATCGCGCCGATCGACTTCTTCAACCTGATCTGGGCGGGCGTGGAGATGCTGTTCAGCTTCGTCGCGTTCCTGGTGTGCTTCGAGCGTCCGCGCGGGGCGGAGCGGTTCGTGGTCGGCGAGCCGACCCGGATCGAGGTCGACGGGTCCATGTACTCGGTGACGCTGGCGTGTCTGGGCCTGGAGAGCGCCCTCCTGCAGGCCGTGCTGCCGGACGGCGTGGCGCCCGGGACGCCGATGACGGCATGGATCGAGGAGGCCGGCTGGGTCTCGGCCCGCTTGGCAGAGTCGGTCGATGCCCGGATCGAGATCCGCCTCGACCCCGATTCCCAGCAGCGCAGAGCCCTGATCTTGCGTCTGTTCACAACGGCCATCGATCCCATCGCCCGCAGCGCCGACCTGGGCGTTGCCTTGCGCAGCCTCGCGCATCGATGCTTCCGGGCCGGCTGATCCGGTCCGCTGCGGTGACGCCAGGGGCGCGATCCCGATGCCGACCGTCGCACCGGCCGGGGGCTGCCCCCGGCCGTGCGGCCTGGTGCCGCGCGGGCGGGCCGGAGCAGGTCGCCGGCCCCGGGGGTGGCCAGCCGCCGGACGGGACGCGCGACCCAGCCCAGTCCTTTTAGACTATAGGAGCCAACCAGTTCGGCTGCTAACAGGCGCCCTGCAACCGCGACCGACCCGGTGAGAAGGCGAACCTCGGCTTGAACTTTCAAAGCGGCGCGGCCCAGAGCCTCGACCTGACGGCCTGTGATCGCGAGCCCATTCACGTCGTCGGCAGCATCCAGCCGCACGGGTTCCTGCTCTGCCTCGATTCCCGGTCCCGCGCCATCGTCCAGGCCAGCGCGAACGCGCCCGCGGCGGCGGCGGTCGGGACGATCCTCGACGCAGCGCTGCCCGACCTCGCCGCGGTGCTGCATCACTACCTCGACGCGGCGGAGCCCCACGACGGGGCTCTCTACCTCCGCACCGTGACGTTGGAGTCGGGCGGCGGACGCCAGGCCTACGAGGTGGCGGCGCATCGGGTCGACGACCTCGTGGTGGTGGAACTCGAGGAGATCGACGCGGCCGCAGTCGATTTCGGCGCCGACGTGCTCACCCCGCGCCTGCGGGCCTTCGTGGAGCGCCTGCATACCGCCCGCACCGTCGAGGACCTCTGCCAGTTCGTCGCCGAGGACATCCGCCACATCACGGGTCTCGATCGCGCCCTGGTCTACAGGTTCGACCGGGACTGGCACGGCACAGTGCTGGCGGAGGCCGGAAACGGCGTGCTGCCCTCCTACCTCGACCTGCGCTTCCCCGCCTCCGACATCCCCGTCCAGGCGCGGGAACTCTACCGGCGGAACCGCCTGCGCATCATCCCGGATGCCGGCTATGGTCCCGTGCCGATCCGGCCGACCACGACGCCGACGGGCAAGCCCCTCGACCTCAGCCAGTCAGTGCTGCGCTCGGTCTCGCCGGTCCATGTCGAGTACATGCGCAACATGGGCACGATGGCCTCCATGTCAGTGTCCATCCTGGTCGACGGCGCGCTCTGGGGCCTGATTTCCTGCCACAACCGCGAGCCCAAGCGCGTGCCGCTCCAGGCGCGCAATGCGTGTGACGTGCTCACCCAGATCTTCGCGCTGCAGCTCGCGGCCCGCGAGCGGGCCGCCCAGTCCGAGACGCGGCTGGCGCTCGGCGCCGTGCAGGCGCGCCTGCTCGGCTTCATGGCCGAGGAGGACAGCTTCGTCGACGGCCTGCTCAACCATCCCGACGACGTCCTGGCCCTGGTGAACGCGTCCGGTGCCGCGGTGGTGACGGCGGACCGCTGCCGGCGCCTCGGGGCGACGCCGACGGAGTCCGAGGTGCGCACCCTGTACCGCTGGCTGTCCGAGCGCGCGGACACGGACGAGGTCTTCGCCTCCGAAGCCCTGTCGGAGGCGTTTCCGCCCGCCGCGTCCTTCGCCGAGCGGGCGAGCGGCCTGCTCGCGATCTCGGTCTCGAAGAAATACGCGAGCTACATCCTCTGGTTCAGACCCGAGGTCGTGCGGACGGTCAAGTGGGGCGGCAACCCTGTGAAGGCCGTCGAGCCCGACCCCGCCGGGGGATCGGACCGGCTGCACCCGCGCAAGTCGTTCGAGATCTGGAAGGAAACCGTGAAGGGGCGCTCCCTGCCCTGGTCCGTTCCGGAGGTCGAGGCCGCCAAGGACCTGCGCGCCTCGGTGCTCGGCATCGTGCTGCGCCGGGCGGAGGAACTGGCCAGCATGAGCGAGGAGCTGCAGCGCTCGAACAAGGAACTGGAGGCCTTCTCCTACTCGGTCAGCCACGATCTGCGCGCGCCCTTCCGCCACATCGTCGGCTACGCGAACCTGCTCAAGAACCGCGAGGGGGCCACCCTGTCCGACAAGGGCCGGCACTACGTGGAGACGATCATCGAGGCGGCCTTCTCGGCCGGAACCCTGGTCGACAGCCTCCTGGCCTTCTCGCAGATGGGCCGGCACGCCTTGAACAAGGTCTGGGGCGACATGAACGCCCTGGTCGAGGAGGTCCGCCGCAAGGTTCTGCGCGACGTCCCGCCCGACCGGACCCTCCGCTGGGAGATCGCGCCCCTCGGCCGTGCCTACGGCGACCCGGTGATGCTGCGGCTCGTCCTCGAGAACCTGCTGTCGAACGCCGTGAAGTACACCCGCGACACCCGGGAGGCGGTGATCGCCGTGGGCAGCCTGCCGCCCCGGGACGGGGAGGCGGTCTACTACGTCCGCGACAACGGCGCCGGCTTCGACATGGCCTATGTCGACAAGCTGTTCGGCGTCTTCCAGCGCCTGCACCGGGTCGAGGAGTTCGAGGGCACCGGCATCGGCCTCGCCAACGTCCGCCGCATCGTCGAGCGCCACGGCGGACGGACCTGGGCCGATGGAACGCTCGGTCGGGGCGCCACCTTCTACTTCACCCTGCCCCTGCGGGAGGAGGCACACTGAGATGGCGGGACTGAAGCCCATCCTCCTGGTCGAGGACAACCCGAACGACATCGAGCTGACGCTGGCGGCCCTCGAATCGAGCCAGCTCGCCAACGAGATCGTCATCTGCCGCGACGGCGCCGAGGCCCTCGACTTCATCTACCGGCGGGGTGCGTACGAGAAGCGGCTGGCCCAGGATCCCGCCGTGGTCCTGCTCGATCTGAAATTGCCCAAGGTCGACGGGCTGGAGGTGCTCGCCAGGATCAAGGGCGACCCGGCCACCCGCAAGATCCCCGTGGTCATGCTGACCTCCTCCCGCGAGGAGACCGACCTGGTGCGGTCCTACGACCTCGGGGTGAACGCCTTCGTGGTGAAGCCCGTGGGCTTCGATGAGTTCTTCGTGGCGATCAAGGAGATCGGCGTGTTCTGGGCGCTGCTCAACGAGCCGCCGCCGTTCCGGGGAGGCTGGCCATCGAACGCGTGATCGGAAGCGCCGCGGGCTCGCTGCGCATCCTCCACCTGGAGGACAGCGACCTCGACGCCGAGCTGATCGAGGCCGAGCTGGAGATGCTCGGGCATCCGATCGAGATCGAGCGGGTGATGACCCGCGACGACTTCGCCCGCTCGGCGATGCCCGGCCGGCACGACCTGATCCTGGCGGACTACGTTTTGCCGACCTTCGACGGGGTAAGCGCCCTCGGCATCGCCCGGGCGCAATGCCCGGACATCCCGTTCATCTTCTGCTCGGGCACGCTCGGCGAGGACGTGGCCGTCGAGGCCCTGAAGAACGGCGCCACCGACTACGTCGTCAAGCAGCGCCTCGACCGGATGCCGCGCACGATCGTCCGGGCGCTGGCGGAGGCGCGGGCGCGTGCCGACAAGCGCGCCGCCGAGGCCGCCCTGCAGGCGCTCAACGAGACGCTGGAGGTGCGCATCGCCGAGCGCACCCGGGAACTCGCCGAGGCGAACGCCGCCCTGCAGGCTCAGATCGTGGAGCGGGAGCGGGCGGAGGACGCCCTGCGGCTCGCCCAGCGCCTCGACGCGGTCGGGCAGCTCACGAGCGGCGTCGCGCATGACTTCAACAACCTGCTCACGGTCATCGCCGGCAACATCGAGTTCCTGGAGCGCGCCGTCTCGGACGCCCGCTCGAAGCGCCGCCTCGACATGATGCGCGGAGCCGCCGAGCGTGGTGCCCGGCTCACGGCGCAGCTTCTCGCCTTCTCCCGGCGCCAGCGCCTGGAGCCGACGCCCGTCAGCCTGAACCAGACGGTCGGCTCGATGCGCGACCTGCTGCAGAGTTCCATCGGCGGCGCGGTCCGGATCGAGACGACGCTCCAGCCCGACCTGTGGCCGGCCCTGGTCGACGCCACCCAGATCGAACTCGTGATCCTCAACCTCGCCATCAACGCCCGCGACGCGATGGCGGTCGGCGGCCGGCTCGCCATCGAGACCGCCAACGTCAGCGTCACCGGGGCGCCGACGCGGCCCGAGCAGCCGTCGCCCGGCAGCTACGTCATGGTGGCGGTGAGCGACACCGGCACCGGCATGACGCCGGACGTCCTCGCCCGGGTGTTCGAGCCGTTCTTCACCACCAAGGAGGTCGGCAAGGGATCGGGTCTCGGGCTCGCCCAGGTCTACGGTTTCATCAAGCAGTCCGGCGGCGGCATCCGCATCGACACGGCTGCCGGCGAGGGCACCTCGATCAAGGTCTATCTGCCGCGGGCCGCGGAGACGGCGGCGCCCCGCGCCCTGGTGCCGATGGAAGCCGCGCGCCCGCGCCCGCCCGGGAACAAGCCCCAACTCCTGGTGGTCGACGACGACCCCGAGGTGCGCGAGGTGACCACGACCCGCCTGGTCGAGGCCGGCTACGCCGTGCGCGAGGCGGCCTCCGGCCTCCAGGCCCTGGCCGCCCTCGAGGCGGACCCGGGCGTCGACCTCGTGGTGATGGATTTCGCCATGCCCGGCATGAACGGGGCCGAGACGGCGGTGGAGATCCGGAAGCGCTGGCCGGCGCTGCCGGTGCTGTTCGTCACCGGCTTCGCCGATACCACGGCGCTGACGGAGGCCGGCACCGTCGGGGCCGACGGGATCGTGCTGAAGCCGTTCCGGGTGGGCGAGCTCGAGGGCAAGGTCGCCGCCGCGCTGGCGGCCCGCCCGACGGCACAGCTCCGCCTGATCTCGGGCCGCGACAAGAGCGCCTGAAGCGCCCGCGCGGCGGGCCGCCGGACGGCGCGACGCCGCCGGCCCGGTTGCGCCGCACCGCGTGCTGGGGCAC
>NZ_JBFUGA010000104.1:0-19986 GCF_056403155.1 Methylobacterium sp. P3_A11 | reverse complement strand
GGTTCAGTCCATGCTGGGCGGCAAGATCTTTGAGCGGAGCTTTCGATCGCTGTAGCGTTGCTCTGACCGCGTGCGTGGTCGTGGCGCAGCCGTGAAGAACCTGTCCCATAACGCCTCCCGGTGTGCGGCGGTTACAGCTAAATTGATGCCACCACACCGCGGGACTGCACACCTAACCAACGCATGAGTATCGCCAACACTCATTTCGAGGCAGCTGTGGAGAGCTTGAGCCGCCGCATTGTGGAGGCCGAGATGCGTTCGACGGCAGCGGCTGACGCGCTCGCCGCCCTGACTAGGACTGAGGCCGACACCGCCGAGGCGGATCAGCGGTTCAAGGAGGAGATGGACGCCTTGTGGGTCCTGCGTCGGCAGTTTTGGGAACTCCGGGCAGCGGAAAGCGCGTGAGCCACGGCACGCTGCCAGGCATCCTCCCGCCAGTCGGTGTTTACCGCCGCCGCCTGCAACTCTGACGGAACGGTCGGCCAAGGCCGCCGGTTCGTGCCTGCGGCGCCCCACCTTGATGCGCCGACGATCACTAGGACACATCGATGGCTACAGGCACCGTTAAGTGGTTCAACGACACCAAGGGCTTTGGCTTCATCCAACCGGATGATGGCGGCAAGGACGTGTTCGTCCATATCTCGGCCGTCGAGCGCGCCGGGATGCGCAACCTCATCGAGGGGCAGAAGATCTCCTACGACGTCGAGGCCGATCGGCGCAGCGGTAAGGAGAGCGCTGCCAATCTAAAGAGCACTTGAGGCTTCCCGTCCCGGGACCCCGCCGGAGGGCGCCGTTGAGCCTCAGCTAACGGCCCTCCCCTATGGGCCGCGTCGCGTATCCAGCCCCACGCCATGAGGAACGGAACCGAGCCCCGTCAGCCCGTGATCAGATCGGGCGACGGGGCTAACAGCACGGCGCTGGCACCAACAAGCGGAAACGTTCTGTTAACCATAACGGTCGAGGTAGCTGTCGGCGATCGGCTGGGGGCTGAGCGTCGGAAGAGCAGCACCGAAATGCGGTGCGGCCTCATCGGCGCAGTCGCAACAAGCGCGCACCTGGAACACCAGGGCGGGCTTTTCTCATCAGATCGGGCGGCGGGTCAGATCTGGATGCCGTCTGGCTCTGCGACTGGAACAGGGCTGGGAACCTCTACCGTTCATTGACTCCTACCTGCATCAATCCGCACTGAAGGCAGATGTTGAATGACCTTCCCCAAGGCAAGACCACCTTCCGCGGTCGCGGCCTAGCGTTCGTTCATGGCTCCCACATCGTCATGAAGGTCTGTCCGGCCTGTTCGCAGTGGAATGCCCCGAAGGCGGCCGACATGGGGGTGTGCGGCTGGTGCGCCTACGTTCCCCTGCATGAAGACGTAGAACCCGCTGCACCTGTCACGCAGCACGAAACCGCGGTCTGTTAGCTATCGTTACAGGCGTCCACCCGGCCGCCGAAGGCATTATGGACCTGCACGAGTGACCTGATAGCCCCGGCCCGATGCACGGCGAGCACCTCGTTGCAGACCTTGCGGGCCTCAGAGGACGTTGTGTAGGTCTCTGCCGGGCGCTCAAGCCGCATCTCACCGTTAGGCGAGAAAATGAGGGTCCGGACGGTGTAGGACTGGGCGTGCATCACATGACCTCACGTGTCAGTCTACACCATAACGCGAGCTGATCGGTCGGGGTGCCGTGAGTTGGCGGGCATCCACCACGAACCCCGCTCACCGCCATAGTGTGGATCAAGCTCCGCCGGGTGCCGTCGCGTCCTTCGACTCGATAAGCACGAGATGGGCTTTATGCTGCCGCTGTAGGTCATCAAAGGTATCGAGTAGCGCCTCAGCTTCTTCGGTCAGCCGATGGGAGGTCTTCAGGCGGCAGCCTACTTCAGGCGCAGCGGAACGCCCTGAGCAACTGGTTGGGATAGTACGGCTTGGGGACGAACCTCCCGCGATCGGGCATTGCCTGGTTCGACAATCGAACACGCCCGGAGGTAAGCACCAGACAAATGCGCGGCCACCGCCCAGCAACACGGTTGGCGAGGTCCAGGCCGTTCATCGAGCCCGGCATCTCCACGTCGGTGAACAGGATGGCGATATCGTCCCGCGCCTCCAGGACCGCCCAAGCCTCGTCGGCAGTAGCGGCCTCAATGACAGTGAACCCCTCATCCTCCAGTATGTCGACGGCCATCCTCCGCACCAGTGCTTCGTCTTCGACCACGAGAACGACAGAAGCGGCGGTGGGCGGGTCCAGCATGAGGAGCAGAACGGCTGCCGATCGGTTTGGGTCCGAGGCGCGTTCCGTCCTCAGACACGAATGACGGCGACCCAGAATTCCTGAGCCGTGCCGACAACCGGAGAGGAGCCGACTGGCTGCTTGCGACGCTGGGCCTGGTTGGCCCGACCGGCGACGTTATGGGGCGGCGCTCCTCCCGTTCGCCATGCCCACGCACGGCCGAATTCGGATACCTTTGGGATGGCTTTCCGGGTGTGGGTGCCTCGCAATCGATTTCGGGAAGGTGCGACAGTGGACCAAACACGGTGTCGCTTGGGCTGGCTGATCTAGGACGTTAGGCACGGAGCCCATCTCATCCTAAGGTCGGCTATGAACGAATTTCAGCAGGATCTCGCGGGGACGACGGGCCGGACGCTGGCGGAACGGCACGTCGAGGCGATCCGCCAGCATGGGGGGATCTTCGTCGATGCAGTGCGGCTCACCCGCATGCCGATGCTCGTCACGGATCCTACCCTGCCGGGCAACCCGATCATCTTCGCTAACCAGGCCTTTGTCGAACTGTCAGGCTACTCGCTGGAGGAGTTGCTCGGGCAGGATCCGCATTTCATGAATGGGGCAGACACCGACCCCGCGGCCATTCAGCAGTACGAGGCAGCGATCAACGAGGGCCGCGACGCCACCCTGGAAATCTTGCAGTACGCCAAGGACGACAGGCCGTTCCGAGCCATGCTGTTTGCCAGCCCGCTGGACGACGGACAGGGCACCGTCACCAACCACTTCCTGTCCTACCTCGACATCACGCGCCGGTTCGAGGCCGAAGAGGACCTGCAGGCGCTGACCGCGGAGCTGGAACAGCGTGTAGCGGCACGAACCCGTGAGCTGGAAACCGCAAATGAGCAGATGAGGAAGCTGGCTGCCGAGCGTGAGATGTTGCTGGTCGAGGTCAACCACCGCGCCAAGAACAGCCTGTCGATCGCCGCAGCGCTGCTGGGCCTGCAGGCGCGGCGCCAAGCCGACCCGATGGTGAAGGTGCTGTTCACCGAGGTCCGGGAGCGGATCAACGCGATGGCGCGCGCGCACGACCTGCTGAGCAGGTCGCAGAACGTGCAGCAGGTCGATGCCGGCAGCTACGTGGCCGATCTGTGCAGTGCACTGCAGGCGATCACCCTGGGCGACGATCGCATCCACCTGGAGGCTAAGGTGGATGAAGGGATACTCATCAGCGCCGATCAGGCCATTCCGCTGGGCCTAGCGATGACCGAGTTGGTCACCAACGCCGTGAAGTACGCGTTCCCGCCCCCACGCTCGGGTACGATCCTGGCCCGAATACGCCGTCCCCAGCCCGGGCGGATCGAGCTGATGATCCAGGACAACGGGATCGGCATGGCGGGCACGCGCGATGGCTCGCTCGGCTACGGCCTCATCCGCTCGCTGGTCCAGCAGATTGAGGGTGACATCGACATCAGCAGTGAGGCTGGGGTGACCGTGACGATCTCGTTTCCGGAGAACACATCTGCCGAGACGAGCGACGGATGCGAATGACTGAAGCGAGCCAACAGGCGCATCTCAGTCTAGCCTCTCGATCAGCGCTTCCTACGCGACTGATTGGCCGGGCGGCCATATCATCACGGCTCGCTCGGCCTCGTGGAAATCTCTATCGGCGGCCGTGGATGACCAAGGCGAGCAGGTAACCAATCGCGCCAGCCAAGACCACGAGGCCTAACGGCGACTCCTGCGCGTGCGGACGAAGGGCCTCGCTGCCCTGTCGGTACAAGCGTTGTGCGTCCGGATAGCGCTCGCGGGCACGGTCGAATGCATCGCCCGCGAACTCCCGCGCTTGCCCAGCGGCGTCGCTCAGCGTGTCCTTAGCCTGCCCGTACAAGTTCTGAGCCGAGCCCTTCAGCTCAGTCGCCTTGCCTTCGGCTTGGGTCTGCTGATCGCCGGTCAGATCTCCAGCCGCACCTTTGACCTTGCCGCCGAGTTCCTTCGCCGCCTCGGTGATCCGATCCTGGTCCATGGCTTTCCTCCTCAGCGTTCGCGCTGTCTGGATTTCGTCGGGCCAACAACGCACGAGCAGCGCCATTCGTCTCGACGGTAGAACCACGCAGTCGGCGGCGCAGCGGAACTGTAAGGGGCGCTTACGGTTCCTTCTGGTCGAGAGTGCCCCGGAGTAACTAGCCGATGCCGAACAGTGCTCAGAATGGCCGGCTGAGCGCGGCCGATCCAGACTCTGTCGAAGCGCAAAGCTTTGCCGATGCGCTGCGCGATCAGACCCAGGGTTATATCGAGAAGCGCAAGGCCGACGCGGCACGGCTCGTGTCGGACGTCGGTGATGCGATCCGCGACACCGGCACCAGCTTCGACGGCCTGCCGCAGTTGAAGGAGTTCTTCGATCAGGCCGCGCTCGGCGTCGACGAGTTGTCCAAGGACATTTCACGCCGCAGCTTCAGCGAGATGTATGACGAGGTTCACGCCGCAATTCGACGTCGGCCCGGCCTGACGACAGCGGCAGCTGTTCTGGCGGGGTTCGCTCTCTTCCGCCTCGTCAATGCGTCTAAACTTCGGCCGGTCCCACGCTCGCATGCGGTGGTCCCGGTCGACGTTCTCCCGACGCCTGACGTCTAGGAGAGCGAGATGGCCGAGCCAGGATTGCGCAGCATCCCGACCCTCGTCGGCGATGCCGTCCGCGAGCTACGAGACCTCGTGGGTAGCGAGGTCGCGCTGTTCCGCACCGAGTTGGCGCAGGGCGCCCATCGCATATCCCTCGGGCTCAGCCTGTTGCTCATGGCGGCCGTATTTGCCATCGCAGGCCTGTTCACGCTGCTCCTCGCCCTGGTGAAGGGCATCGCCGTCCTCGTGCGGTCGGACGCATTGGCATCGCTGATCGTGGGCGGCGCCTTCCTCCTGCTCGCGATCGGTATCGGGCTGTTCGGGCGCAGCAAGGCGTCCCTGTCCACGCTGGAGCCGACCCGCACGGGACGGCAGGTCAAACAGGACGCGCACGTTCTCACGGATCGGATCGACACATGAGCGACTCGCCGGACAAGCTGGAGCAGGACGTCGAGGCGAGCCGTGGGCGGCTAGACCGGACGCTGGCGGATCTGCAGGCCCGGTTCAATCGCCCCGGGATCCCACGTGACTTTGCTGACCTCCGCCGGTCAGGGCAGGCGGCGAGCGAAACTGTCGAGCGCTTGGTCGCCGACATGCGGGTCAATCCTGTACCAGCGCTGCTGATCGCTGCTGGATTTGGCCTGCTCGTCTACGAGGCGGTCCGCACAGCGGCAGAACGGAGACGGTTGGCGTTCATTCCTGCAGGATCGACCGTAGCCTCGACGGATCGTCATCTGCCGGAGAACCATCCGGACCGGATGCATGAGCGGCTCGACGATGCGCTGGAGGAGAGCTTCCCCGGCAGCGACCCGGTCTCGGTCCGGATCACGAAGTAAGCGTTTCCAGAAATTCTGAACGACCGGCCGGGACCAGCCGACTGGCTGCATCCCGGCCTCGCGCGCAACCCCGAACGCGTCCGCGACCGGCAGAAAGACGGCTTGCTATCAAGCTGCCTCGCCGTCAACGCATCTAAGCGTCTCGGGGTCGAGGCGTCGAGCTGCTGAGGTTAGGAGGCGTCACGACGCCTTGAAGCCGTGACGTCGCAGCACATCCCGGATCGCATCCTCGGCGAGCGCCTGGGCCGTCGTGTCCTGGTCAAGGGCGATCTGGCGCAGGGCCTTCCGCTCGGCTGGCGTCATGCGGACGATGATCTGCACCCGGGCGTCGCCACCCTTGGCCTTGGCCGGGGCTGACTGCGCGGGAGCGGCCTCGGGCGCTGTCTCGGTCGTGGCCGGCTTCTCGGCCTCGGGCGCCGGCGACTTCTTGGCGAGGCGGTCCGCCAGGATGGTGAGCGGCTGACGTTCGGTGGACATGTCTCCTACTCCTTCATCATGGCTTGAACCTCGGACCAGAGCGCCAGCATCTCCTCGGCGGCGCGGCCGTGCGGCTCGAACTCGTTGACCGTCTATCCGCCGATGATGGCGTGGGACATGGCGACCCGCTGCGAGACTACGGCGGTCGCCACGGCGGCGCCCATCCGGGTCAAGGTCTCGCGCGCCTCCGACACGATGGCAGGCTCGGCCGACCCGGTGCGGGGCGGCGCGTGGTTAATGACGGCGAGCGGCTTCTTGCCGACACGCTGCGCCAGATCGAGCGTCGTCGCCAGCAGCGAGATCGAACGGACCCGGCCGGGTCGGGACTAGGACGAGGTCAGCCACGCGCATCGCGTCCGCGATCGAAGTCTCGGCGTGAGGCGGCGTGTCGATGATGCTGTAGGCCACGCCCTCGGCCTCGGCGGCCGGCAGGATCTTCGGCAGCTCGCGCGCCTCGCACTCAATGAGTGCCGGCGTGTCGCCCTAGCGCATGTCCCACCACCACTTCAGTGACCGCTGCGGATCGGTGTCGAACAGAAGCACCGGCTTGTTCGGCCCCGCGGCAATGACACTGAGGTGCGTGGCCAGGGTCGTCTTGCCGACCCCGCCCTTCCGCGCCGCTATCGTGATCGTCTGCATGCGAAGCGTCCTGCCATCTCGCGGTCGAGCATGGGAAGCGTCAGGTTAACACGCCGTCAAGCTTGCGAGCCGGCGGGGCGTCGAGCGGTCGAGCCGGCATGCAGTCGAAGTGTCGGGCCGTCAGGATGGCTCGCCGTCCAAACGTCACGCCATCGAGCCCGCGAGCCATCGCAGCATCAAGCCGGCGGATTTGCACGACGTTCCGCGCGCTCGCTATCCCCGCATTGAGACGCCGAGACTTCTTGCTATCAAGCGGTCACCCATGTAGCTTTCGATAAAGGTCATTCTCGAAAGTTTGAAATGGGGGGATATGAGGGCGTTGAGCGGACAATCGAGCACGGTTCGGCGTTGTCTCGCGTGACTTGAGCTGAAGGGGTTCGGCATGCCTGATACGCCCGTCGTCGTTGTTCCGACCGAGACGTTCTCGCTTCCACCAGAGTGGTTAGAGGCTGCCGCGCAGGCGGCGCGCAACCTGGGTCAGGGCAAGCGTCTCGCCGAGCTCAGCCAAGAACACTGGCAGCTTGTGCTGGCGAGCGTCACGGATCGGATGCTGCTGCAGGGCGAGACACTGCCGCCGGGATGGAGGCGTATCCTTGCCCAGCAAGTCGGGCGGCAGGAGGCTGCCGATCGTGCGGAGGCACGTGTTGTGGCCCTGCATGCCAAGCGCGAGGAGATCGCTGCTCACATCGCGCGCGACCTGGGGCTCGGCGGCTTGGCCGGGCTCAGCGGAGACGAGCGCGCTGCGGTCGATCAGCAGACCACCGAGACCATCGAGGGCTGCGACCCGACCTCGCCCGAGGCGTCCGACTGCTCGGAGGCGGATCGAACGATGCGAAGGCTCCTATCTGAGCATCATGCTCTGAAGGATCTCCAGGCGGACGATGCCTGACACCTTGCCCACCGAGACGATCGAGCTGCGGGCCGGCCTTCCTACGGAAGCAGCGGAGATCGTCCGCGCCTATCAGCGGGCCAGCAAGGCGGACGCGACGATCCGGGCCTACCGGTCCGACGCCCTCGTGTTTCAGGACTGGTGCGCCCGGTTCGGCTTTCGATCCCTACCGGCGAGCCCGGAGGCGGTTGCGGCTTTCATCGTCTCGGAAGCCGAGGGGAGGCGGGCGGCCTCGACGCTCGGCCGCCGCATGGCGGCAATCCGGCATGCCCACAAGCTGGCAGGCCTGCCTGACCCCACAGAAGACGAGGGCGTGCGCGCCGCGATGAAGGGCGCCCGGCGCAAGGTCGGCGTCGCGCCGACACAGAAGGCGGCTGCGACGGCCGAGATCCTGGCGGCACTCCTTATGCGCACGCCCGATACGCTGACCGGCAAGCGCGACCGGGCGTTGCTCGCCCTCGGCTTCGCGGGCGCGTTCCGCCGGTCCGAGCTCGTAGCCCTCGATGTCGAGGACCTACGCGAGGATCCCGAGGGCCTGCGCGTCATGGTCCGCCGCTCGAAGGTGGATCAGGAGGGCAGGGGGTTCGAGAAGGCGATCCCGCACGGTCGGTTCATCCGGCCGGTGGCGCTCGTCCACGAGTGGTTGGACGCGGCCGGCATCACGTCCGGCCCGGTATTCCGGCCGGTGTCGCGATCCGGGAACGTCCGCTCCCCAGATCCGAGGACCGGCGAGCTGCCCCGCCTGACAACGCAGGCCGTCGCCGACATTATCAAGCGGTACTGCGCGGCCGCCGGCCTCGATGCGTCGACGTTCGGGGCGCACTCCCTGCGGGCCGGCTACATCACCACCGCGGCCGAGCGCGGGGCGGATCTCGCCCGCATCATGGATCAGTCGGGCCACCGGGATCCGCGAACGGTGGTCGGGTACATCCGGCGCGCGAATGCGTTCAAGGGGCACTCGGGGAGCGGGTTTCTGTAGGGGCGCGCTACTGTTTGAGCACGGCGTCAGCTAGCCAGTTCCTCATCGAACCGGGCGACCGCTTCGGCCGGCACGTCCAGTGCTTCAGCTAGCATCTTGAGGAACTGCCGCTCCTGCAAGGTGTCGGGTTCGATCGCGAGACGAGCGGCGGCGTAGATGCGAGCCGCCTGCTCCGGTGTGCTCACCCTGGCCGCGAGTTCGTCGACATCGGCTGGCTCGGCCAGTTCCCTGTCGAGCCATGCTCGACCAGCGACGCCGATCTGAGCAGCCGTGAGGGCGCTGTAGAGACGCTCCCGCTCCGCGGCATCCATGAGGCCATCTGCCATCGTGGCGGCAACCATGGCCCGCAACATGGTTTTGGCCTCGTCCTCGCTGACCTCAGTGTGATCAAAGGGCGTGTGCGGCGTAGGAGGCCGGCCGGCGTCCTGCGAGGGCGATATCGGGGCCGGCGCGGGCGCACGCCCCGGGAGGGCTTTCAACGCAAGACCGACGATCAAGGCAACACCACCCAGAGCGGCGGTCGCGGCAATGGTGCTGCCCTGCCGCTCGCGAACCAGCGCGTCGACCATCTGCTTTGCTTCGGCCATGAATGCCTCCCTCCCGGACGGAATTCGTCGTGCAACGGTTTAGGCGCCGAAGGGGTTCATGGGGCGATCGACAGGATGCCGAGCCCACGGGTGCGCTGATGCTGACGATGCGATCTCAAGAAGGCAGCAAAACCGCCGATCCAGCAGGATCAGATCAGGCCCTGATTATGGGTGAAGCCGTGGCCCTCGCTTTCGAGAGAGGCGGCGGCAAGCTCAGCGGCATGAGCCGGGACGCGCTCGCAAGTGACTTGGCCGGGATCCTCGAACCACTCCTGAACACCTGCACGAACGCGGAGTGGATCGAGGCCGTCAACGCTCGGCTGAACCGGCTGGAATGTGAGACGAGCGAGCCAGGACCACGCCTTGAGCGGTTCACGCCCAACGGCAGCGCTGAGATGACAACACCGCTACGGTGAGACCTACGGCGACCAGCGCCCTACGCCTCAGCGGCTTCCTTGGCCTTCCGCGGCCGACCAGCCCGCTTCGACTTCTCGGAGACAGTCTCAGCGGGCTCTGCAGCCTTCGGAGCCGCCTTCCGACGCTGGTTGCCGAGGCCGAGGCTCTTGGCGAGTGCCGAGCGCTGCGCAGAGTAACTGGCCGCCGTCGTGGGGTAATCCCGCGGCAGGCCGAAGCGCTCCCGGTACTGCTCGATTGTCATCCCAGCGCCGGTCAGGTGCCGCTTCAGCGTCTTGTACGGCTTGCCGTCGATGAAGCTGATCAGCGCGTCGGGCGTGATCGATTTCCGGATCTGGGCAGGGGTGAGCTTTGCAGTCGGCGGAGCGCTGGCGGGGCTACCCTGACCGAGGCCGGTGAGCGCAGCGTGTGTGCTGGCGATCAGCGTACCGATCTCGCTAGGCTGCACGTGGTTGTTTGCCACGTAGGCTGCGACGAGGCTGGTCGTCAGCTCGGTGAAGTCGGGCGCTCCACGCTCAATTGTTTCTACGATTGCGTCCACGTTCTACTCTCCAGTGAAGGTCGACATGTCCCTGCACGGTTCGTCACGCACTGGCAAGATGTCTCAGCGTCGATAGACCTGAAAATCGGCTTCCGATTTGCAATCTCTGTAGTCTTCACCTTCTGAAGTGCTATATCATGCGCCAAGTGGGCTTGTCGCAAACGCGAATGCGCTGAGGTTCACGGGTCGTTAGCCATAACCGCCGAGCTTGCCGCCTCCGCCTTGGAGCCGGTCCATGATCCTGTCCGCCATCGCCGCCAAGCTCAAGCAGCGCGCCAAGGCCGACTTCAGGGGCCGGCACTTCGAGGCGACCCTCATCGTCCAGGCAGTCTCCTGGTACCTGCGTTACCCGCTSAGCTAYCGCGACATCGAGGAGCTGTTCCTGGAGCGCGGCTTAGTGGTCGATCACAGCACCCTRAACCGCTGGGTYCTGGCCTAYGCGCCGCTGATCGAGAAGCGGCTACGCGCATTCCGCCARCCTCATTGCGGCTCTATCCGGATCGACGAGACCTACATCAAGGTGCGGGGTGAGTGGCGCTACCTCTACCGSGCCATCGACAAGCACGGCACGTCGGTGGAYTTCCTGCTCACCGCCAACCGSGAYCTCGACGCCGCCAAGCGCTTCTTCCGCAAGATGCTCCAGGATCAGCCGCTTCTCGCCCCGGACCGGATCGGCACGGATGGTGCTGGTCCTTACCCGCCGGCCATCACCGAGAGCCGTAAGGAGGGCCTGCTGCCAAGAGTGCCGGTGCACTACGTCACCAAGCACCTGCAGCAAGGGATCGAGAGCGACCACTTCCGGGTCAAGCGAGCGATGCCTCGGGTCGGCGGCTTCCGCTCGTTCAACACGGCCCGGCGCACGATCTGCGGCTTCGAGGCCATGCTGTGGCTGCGCAAAGGCTTCGGCTTTGCCGGCCCCTGGACCGTCCGGGAGCAGAACCGGCTGCTCGAGGTCTGCTTCGGACTTCAAAAGGTTAAGGAAATCTGAAGCCGCGGTCGAACCAGCCTCTCCTGCTACCTACCCCACGGTTTGCGACAAGCCCATCCCGGCTCCCATGCCGGTGGCCCGGCCAACGGTCTGCCGCAACTGAGCCTGCTGGTCTGCGTTGGATGCTGCCGTCCCCGCGCCGGACTTCTGCGTTCCAGCGGATCACGCGGAGGCGGCGCGCTGCTCGGCCGGGTCGAGGCAACGCCTTGGGGTCCGAAATCCGTCGGGATGCGTTGTTTTCTACGACAGGGCGCGGCCGCCGCTGCCCGATCAGGATACCCCGATGAACATTATCAGCTGGCTGATCTCCAGGATTTTGCAGTTTTTTCTTGGAAGCGAATATGAGCGAAGAAGCACCGCTATGGCTAAGGAGAAAGAGACCGGGGCTTACGTGGACGAAACCGCTACAAAGACCAGAAACTTCGAAGACGACTATCATGCCGCTGCTAACATGCTGAAGATGCGGATGGATAGGAATTTTCCGGACAACTACCATGCGAGGCTGAGTTCCGGTGAGAACAGCCCCTACGATTACGGAGAGGATCGGGCACTTGCCGTCGACGCCACGTCGACCGCGATAGCCATGGCGCTGCGGGACGGAGCCACCGTAAAGCAGGCGGCTGAAGCGGGCGCGGCAAGCGTGGGTATCTAACCCGACAGCTAGCGACCCGCCTGCGGCTCTCCACCTACGCCTCGTGTGGGCAGTCGATAAGCGCTCGTCGGCGCGCAGGCTGCGGAGGTGGGCGCATTGTTCGGCCGGGTCGAGGTTGGGTGCGAATGGGGTCCAGGCGTCGGCGGCGGCGATTGATCGGTCCCACGAGGTATTTCTTCGGGATGTTGCGTGGCGCGGGCGTGCGCGGTGTCTGACAAGGGAGGCGCCGCGCTCATACTGGCGAACGTCGGGGCGGGTGTCGAGGCAAGGTGGATATCACGCTTTAACCTGGCAGCTTCGGAACCTTGGTCTGCCTGGGGCTCGGTTGCCCAAGGTCGCCGATGTCATCCGGCATGGGGATGATCACTTCTGGTTCGTCGATCAACGCATCGATCGCTGCACTTACCGCGGCCTTCCATTCTTCCGGTGTCTGCATCTGGGATACGGCTGGATCGGCGTCCAGCAGGGCCCACAATTCACGGAAAGTATCGGCGTCGCTCATTCTTGCGAGATAGCACGGTTACGCTGGCTGCGCGGGGCGGGCTTTTCGTCGGATCGTAGGTTCGGCCACGCTGGTCGGGCATACACTCAAGATGGCGAGCGGCGGGGCGGGTGTCGAGACGGACCTTCCGCATGTTCGGCACGTTGGCTGAGATGAACGCTCAGCTCTCATCCTCACCGGACCCTGCCCGCCTCGCCCTCACGGAGTGCGCCGTGGCAGCCGCCGACAGCCTTTGGCGAGCCGAGATGCATCGGAACTAAGGGCCGGATGGGGTGCTGATCTACGCATTCTCCCCGGAAGGCCAGGGCGGTCTCGAAACGACCCTTCGGTAGACCTATAAGGCTCGGCGCGGCGCGGTCGCGCTCTGGCGTCACGAGGGGCACCGGGGATGAGGAACGGCCACATGCGCGTACTTCTCGCTGGCGCCGTCCTCTCGGCCCTTGCTGCAGTTGGGGCCTCGGCACAGCCCCTCGAAGAGCAGCGTCCCCCGCCGCCAAGCGGCGATCTCGACCGGCCCTCACCGCCAAAGGATCGCCTCCGGCCGGCGCCAGATGACGATGACGACAATGATGTTGGATGGCCGCTGCATCGTGGCGATCCTCTGTCGCCGGACGACGATGATGCGGATGCACCTCCACCACCTCCAAAGGCGGATCGGCTCTGATCGCTACGGTGTCGAGCACATCCGCCGCGTGCCCGTCTGCGAGTAGGCCAAACAGTCCGGCCCTTGCTATCCCGGGCGGACACTCCTAGCCTGAAGGTCTCGGCGCGCATCGTATGCGGCGGCGACACCGGAGAGGAGGTTCGCCATGAGACATCACGGCACCAGCCCCCGAACATCGCGCATTGCCGATGCGGACCAGGACGGTCCACCCAACCACGACCGGCAGGGGTAGTGGCCCTTCGAGCGGTCAATTGCCGGCCGGATTGAAGAGTGTGGACCCTGCAATAACCCGTCGCCTCAGGTCGGCGGGTTTTTTCATGAGCTATCCGGCCTCTCGACTTGAACCGCCCTGTCCTGGGCTGGGCTGGGCGAGGACATGGATGGCCTACGTGGTGGATCCGCAGGCTTGAATGCCGGAGGGATGGCAAGCCGACGTTAGGCCCGGTCGCGGGCGGGCAGCCTACGGCTGGACGCGGCAGCTGTACGGTAGCGGCTACGGCAAGAGAACGGGCGTCACACCACACGGACTGAAGGCGAGGGACGGCGGTTGTCGTGGCCCCTCAACGCCTAAGCTGAAGTGGAAAGCTAAGGTTGGTGACATCCGCTCCGGCAAGCAGTTCGGCCGGCGGAGAGGTAAGCGGGCTGACAGCTCGCACGACATCGAGTGCTCGCTGATCAAGAGCGCGCGAGCCCGAGCTTCGTTCGATCTCGGCTCGTTTTACCACCCCATCCGCGGCGACCTCGACACGCACCACCACAGTACCACCTGTCTTGCTGGCGATGGATTGACGGCGGCCACCGTCCGCCTCGTCGATCTTCGTAATGAATGCTGACAGCCAGTCTCGCACCGCGGGTGAAACGTCATCTCGGGAGGTGCTCGGGCTAGCGAATAGCAGGAGGCCGAGTACGGCTCCGCAAGCTCGTATGTGTCGAGTCGCCATCAACCGACAATGGCGCTCGCCAAAGCAGGTGTCGAGACGATTAGGTTGTCGAGTCCTACCCTCGCCGCTAAAGCCCGCCCATGCCCGACAAGCTCAACGCCCTTCTCGACCGCCTCAAGGCGCACCAGCGCACGCTCATCCTGGCGATGGCCGAGCATGACCGCTTGCCGGCCGGGAGCGCGCTCCGACAGGTCTCCGAACTGGAGAACGTCATCGCCCCGGTGGAGGCGGTCGCGGCTGAGGAAGCCGATCGCAAGCCTGCCCCGGCAGGATAGCCGCCGGGGCGATGCAAGCGGCTCATGCGGTCTGCTTGCCGGGACGCGAGAGCGGGACCACGGGGTTGGCGCGGTTCAGGACTTCCATCATCCGCCGGTCTAGCCCAGCCTGCAGATCCTCATGCATGCGGACCTGCCAGCCGTCGCCCGTGGCGCGGTAGCCTTCCAGCACCTGCGGATCTACCCGCAGAGTGAGGTTGACCTTGGCGTTCGGCAGCTTCGGCCGCCCCCGCTTCGGCAGCAGATCATAGACCTCCGGCACCTCACGGGCAGGGCGCATCGCGGCCATTTCTTCGGCCGTGACCTTCAGGTTGTCGGATACCTCGTCCCAGTCTTCTTGCGTGTAGCCTGGGCCGGGATCCTCATGCTTCGGCGCAGTGTCGTGCATAGCTCTCCCTTTCCTCAGGGTCGGCATAGCGAAGGCTGACCAGGGACAGCGCTTCTATGCCGAGAGGCGACGCGATCACGGCAACCACCCGCTCACCATTCCACTCGCCGATCAGTAGGTAACGGCGTCGGCCGGTACGGCTGGGGCGGTTCGGAAGAATTAGGGCGGTTTCGCCGTGGAAGCAGGAATCGAAGTCGGCGAAATCCAGCCCATGCTTGGCTAGGTTCGCGAGCCGCTTCGGTTCGTCCCACGTCGCCGCCATGGGATTATCGTAGTGGCGGTAAATCGACGGTGCAAGGGCAATTTGCGCCACTGCGCAAATCGAGCGCCATTCATGTCAGCCTCACGGCAGATCACGGCATGCCGATGCGGGCTCCTGGTGTAACGGGCGAGGCAGGCGGATCCGGATCAAGGCCGGCGCTGCCGACCTGCTCCGGATCGTGCGGAGGACGCACGTGGTGCTGGCTGCGGCTCACAGGGACCACAACACGGCCAACAACGCGGACGCGAACCTCGCGGCCTTCTGCCAACGCTGCCACATGATCCATGACCGGCCCGAGCATCGGCGCAGGCGGTTGCGCACACTGTTCCGCAGGAAGGCGCGGGGTGACCTGTTTGGTAGGCCCTACGCTTAGCGGCGCAGATCGTAGGTCGGGTCGCTCAGCTGCTTGTCTTGCCAGCCTTCGTCCGCTGCAGAGTAAGGGCGCTCTCAGCCTCGAACTGCTCCGGCGTCAGCAAGCCTGCATCGACGCGGTGGGCGAGTTCCAGACGGTGCTGAATAGCCTCCTCCTCGACCGGGCTTAGCTGCATCCGTGCTCGTGCGACTGCACCGGTGCGTTGCGCCCATTCAGAGTAGGAGATGCTTCCAGCGTCGCGATCAGCTCGGAGGCGGCCGATGTCCTGTGACGATAGCACAGCCTGCTGGACAGCCGGTGCACTGGATTGGCAGGCTGAGAGAGCAATCGTGGCCAGCAGAATGGTGACGGCACGGCGGTCCATAAAGCGGTCCTTCCCTGACTGCCGCAGGATTGAACTGTTCACCGGGGTGGGAGCGATGACCGAGCGGCAACACCGAAACTTATACAGGTCGCGCAGCGCGCATCATGTCGTGCCGCTAGGCGAACCGGGGCTCGGAGCTGCAGGACCCTTTCAGGCGAGACACGTCCGGCGCGTGGCGGTCTGCCGTTTGCTGGCCGGCGCTCTGCCTGTCCGAGCCGCGGGACGGCTCGGCCTCAGATCCGTCGCGCAGCCCCAGCTCGCTCCCGCTGCGTCGACCTACTTGGCGCAAACTCGACGTCACGGTTGAGCGCGAGCGGTTGGCGACCCTGGAGGGCGAGAACGCCGCTCTGACGGCTGAGCGGCGCGTCAACGAGGAACGGCTCGAATTCAGTGAGCAGTCGCATCAGCTCGCCGTCGAGGTGGCCGAAATCGGGACCTGGGACCTCGACCTCCTCACGGGTCTGCTGACTTGGTCGGATCGCACCAAGGCGATGTTCGGCATCTCTCCGAACGTCCCTGGCGATATGGCGGACTTCTACGCTGGTCTGCATCCCGACGACCACGACGCGACCGCCGCCGCCTTCGCCTCCGCCCTCGATCCGATGCGGCGCACCACCTACGACGTGGAATACCGCACGATCGGCAAGGAGGACGGTGTTGTGCGCTGGGTCGCGGCCAAGGGCCGGGGCATGTTCGACGAGACTGGTCGGTGCGTGCGGGCGCTTGGCACAGCCATCGACATCACCGCGTGCAAAGAGGCCGATGACCGTCTGCGGCGCAGCGAGACGGAGCTGCGCGAACTCAACGCGACCTTGGAGGCCCAGGTCGCCGAGCGCACGGCCGAACGGGACCGCATGTGGCGGTTGTCGACAGACGTCATGCTGGTGGCCGGCTTCAACGGGGTCATTGAAGCGGTCAACCCCGCCTGGACGCACCTGTTCGAATGGACGCCCGCTGAGTTGAAAGGGCGTTCATTCCTCGAGTTCGTCCATCCCGATGACGTTGATGCGACCACCAGGGAAGCGGGTCGGCTGGCGCAGGTCACACGACGCCGAGGTTCGTGAACCGGTACCGTCACCGGGACGGGAGCTATCGCTGGCTGTCCTGGATCGCGGTGCCGGAGGACCGGTTCATCCATGCCGTCGGCCGTGACATCACGGCCGAGCGGGTAACCGCGGAGGCGTTAGCCCAGTCCGAGGATGCTCTGCGCCAAGCTCAGAAGATGGAGGCGGTCGGCCAATTGACGGGCGGCCTCGCGCACGACTTCAACAACCTGCTCGTCGGCATCTCCGGCTCACTGGAGCTGATGCAGACTCGGATGCAGCAGGGCCGGTTCAACGATGTCGAGCGCTACATGGCGGCGGCCCAGGGAGCCTCGAAGCGCGCGGCTGCCCTGACCCACCGCCTGCTCGCCTTCTCGCGGCGTCAGACCCTGGACCCGAAGCCCACCAACGTGAACCGGCTGGTCACGAACATGCAGGAGCTGATCCAGCGCACGGTCGGCCTAGCCATCCCGATCGAGGTTGTTGGCGCGTCGGGGATATGGCCCGCTCTCGTCGACCCGCCCCAACTCGAGAAGGCGCTCCTCAACCTGTGTATCAACGCCCGCGACGCCATGCCGGATGGTGGGCGCATTACCATCGAGACCGCCAACAGGTGGATGGACGACCGAGCCGCGCGTCAGCACGACCTACCGGAGGAGCAGTACCTCTCGCTCTGCGTGACGGACACCGGCACTGGCATGCCACCGGACGTCATCGCCCGGGTGTTCGAGCCGTTCTTCACCACCAAGCCCATGGGTCAAGGTACGGGGCTCGGCTTGAGCATGATCTACGGCTTTGCTCAGCAGTCGGGCGGGCAGGTGCGTATCTACTCCGAGGTCGGCAAGGGTACGACCGGGTGCATCTACCTTCCGCGTCACTATGGTGAGGTCGAGGACGACGACGGCCCAGCGCACGAGGTAGCGCTGTCTCGCTCCGACCAGGGCGAGACCGTGCTGATTGTCGACGACGAGCCCACCGTGCGCATGCTGGTGACCGACATCTTGGCCGATCTCGGCTATACCGCCCTAGAGGCGGGCGACAGTGCCACCGGCCTCAAGCTGCTGCAATCGGACGTGCGGATCGACCTGCTGGTCACCGATGTGGGCCTACCGGGCGGGATGAACGGGCGACAGATGGCTGATGCCGGCCGCACCACGCGGCCGGGCCTGAAGGTCCTGTCCATCACCGGCTACGCCGAGAACGCAGTGGTCGGTAACGGGTATCTCGCGCCCGGCATGGCGGTGCTGACGAAGCCGTTTGCGATCGAAACGATGGCCGCTCGCATCCGATCGATGATCGCAGCGTAGTCTGCACGGGCCAGCGGGTCATCGCGGCGTCAGCTGATCCCACAATGCGCAGACCACGAAGGTTCGCTTTGATCTGGTTCCGTGAGCCTGCGTCCGACGAACGACCCTGACGTCAGATAAACGATCGAATAGTCGACATTCGCAGCACATCTGGTCGGCGCAGAGTTAGGGGGCGGACGCGACCGATCGCGGATGCAGACCGCCGGCAGCTTGGTTTGGCGGAAAGGCTGCGCAGCGCGTTGACGGTTGAGCGCGGCCAGACCCGGCCGGCGCATGTGCCCAACATGGGAGCGCTGATGAGCCAGCAGGATGACAACACGATCCGCCTGGAAGGCCGCTACCTCAACGCGAGGGATACGCTGCCACCTCTCACCCTGCGTTGCGGCTTGGTCACGTACCGTGACGCGGTGTTCAAGGAAACGAAGGGAGCGGACGGCACGGTCATGCGGTTGGTGGTCGAGCAGCCGTCGCTGATGGTCTCCGGCCTGCCCGCCGACTTCAACCAGTCGAAGGGCGAGTGGACACATATCGTCTCCGGCCGGCTGCCGAATGGCCAAGGCGAACTGCTCGGCGTTATTCCGCTGAGTGGTAACCGGGCACGCTTCACCATCAAGTTCGGCAGCTGAGCCGAGCGCGCGTTGACGATCGGATTTCCAACCCTTCCAGCCCATACGGTCCGAGCCGTGGGCATCCGCGCCGGTGAGCTGCCTCGGCCTACGATTGAACGGCAGCCAGCTCTTGTAGGGTCAGGTCGATCGCACGGACGAGATGCTCGGCAGCTTGGGCTACGGCAGGGTCTCGCGACATCACGATCGCCGCCTGTTGCAGCGTGCGAAACTGTTGAAGGCGAGCGGCCGGATCGAGCCCTCGGTCGATCGCTGACTGCATCAGGCCCTGGACAAACTCGTGGGCCAGACGCTCATCGAAGCTTGGCATCTTCTGGGCCATCACCACCTATGACCGGGGCTCCGAACAACCACCCTAACGAACGTGGTGCCGGTCAGCCTCCTGTAAACATCACCTCAGGCCCGGCGTTCTCCGCCTCGATGTACATGCGCCAGAGGGCGTCGGCGATCAGATCGGGTGCGAACGGTGTACCCTCCTGGATCCTGCCGGCGACCGTCACGGTGGCTAAGGCTACGCCATCGGCCTTGAACACCTCCGAGAGCGAGTACGCCAGGTTGCGCAGGGCGGCCTTCCCGGCAGAAAAGGAGAACGCACTCGGCCAAGGCCGGGGGTCGATGGCGAGACCGCCGCCGGTCAGGATGATGCTGCCGCGCCCGCGGGGCGCCATGAAGCCGTGCATCGTCCGAGCTGCCGCATAGGCGCCGACCACATTCACCCGCAAATCGGCTGCGAGGTCCTCTGGGTTGAGTGTGCCTGGAAGACCAACGCTGACGCTGTAAGCGTTATAGACCAGGACCTCGACTGGCCCGCGCTCAGCCTCGATAGAACGCAAGGCAGCGTCGATGCCGGCGGTGTCGGCAGCATCGGCTTTGCGAACCTCGATCCCGGCCTCAATGGGCAGTCTGTCGGGCGTGCGGGCCAGCCCAACCACGGAGAAACCCTCGCGGGCGAAGCGGCGGGCAATCGCGAGTCCGAGCCCCGGCCCGATCCCGATCACAGCGGCCGCTTTGCCCTGATGCATGAGGGTGTCCTACCACCAGACCAATTGCTCGCGTCGAACTGCGCAGATCTCACGATCCGTGTGCATCCTGTCCAATTAGGTTCTGCAGCGCATTGATGGTCAAGTAGGGTAATTTGCTCGGACGCGCCGCCGACCCTAGGTGTTCAGTCCCGAGGTGAGATGGGTTGGGTCGTATCTGAACCGGCCTGGGTCGTCTGCCCAGGCTCGGCAGGTCGCTTCGTATGGCGTGAGGCCGCGTAGGGTCTTGAGCCGCCGGGCGAAGTTGTAGGCATCCAGGAAAGCGGCGAGGTGTTCCCGCAGTTGGTCGTGGCTGTCGTAGTGGTAGCGCTTGACGGTCGCGTCCTTGAGGGTCCGGTTCATGCGCTCGACCTGGCCATTGGTC